>JAFAXJ010000660.1 GCA_019241095.1 Verrucomicrobiota bacterium
GAGCCCTTTCTCAACAAGGAAATGTTCATCGACATGGTAGTGAATTGGCAGCAACTCGACTGCAGTGACGCCCAAATTCTGGAGGTAGCGTATAGCGGCGGGCGACGCCAGCCCCGCGTATGTGCCCCGAAGCTGTTCAGGCACTTGGGGATGCAGTGCGGTAAAACCTTTGACATGAGTTTCATAGACCACGCTTTTGTGCCACGGCGTTCTCGGAAAATGGTCTTCACCCCATGTAAAAGCTGGTTCCAAAACGCTGGCCAACGGAGCGAAAGATGCGTTATCGCGGTCATCGAACTGCTCAGCATTCCCAGTATTTCTAGGAAAGCCGTATAGTAAATCGCTCCATTGCAAGTCGCGACCGATGGTTTTCGCATAGGGATCCAATAAGATTTTGTTCGCGTTAAATCGATGCCCGTCCTGTGGAGCGTAAGGGCCATGGACCCGATACCCATATAGCTGCCCTGGTCTGGCCTCAGGCAAGAAACAATGCCAGACCTGATTGTTCACCCACTTTATCGGGATTCGAAACGATTCGGAGCGCGCCTGTGCGGACTCAAAAAGGCAAAGTTCGACTTTGGTGGCACTTTCGGAAAACAGTGCAAAGTTAACACCGATACCATCCCACGTTGCTCCAAGCGGATAAGGTCGGCCGGGCCAGACGCGATTAAACATGGGGCTTTTAACTACTCACTTGTATTCTGATTGCTTAGAAGCAGGCGAATTTGCACAAACGCCTGCGTGGCCCTGAAACGTAGGTGTTTTAATGTACTACGCCGACATGCAGGGGTTCGACTTCCCAGATTTGCCTGCAATAATCTTCTATAGAGCGGTCAGCAGAAAATTTGCCCATCCGCGCTACATTCAGAATGGATTTGCGAGTCCATGCTTCCTTGTCAGACCAAAGGGCGCTGACCTGATCCTGACAATCCACATAGGACTGATAATCTGCGAGAAGCAGAAAGGGATCATGCCAGAGCAGATTTTCGACGAGCGGCCGGAAAAGACCTGAGTCCCCATCCGTCAGCGCCCCGGAAGCGATCAGATCGATAACTTCGCGCAGTACTGGGTTTTGTTCGTAATAGTCATGGGGCCGATAGCCTCGCGATTTCAATTCATAGACCTGCTCGACAGTCAGTCCAAACAGGAAGAAGTTTTCGGCGCCGACCTCCTCTCGGATCTCAACATTGGCCCCATCGAGCGTTCCGATGGTAAGGCCGCCATTGAGGGCAAACTTCATATTGCCCGTGCCTGATGCCTCTTTGCCCGCCATCGAGATTTGTTCAGAAAGGTCCGCGGCCGGATAGATATGCTGGGCGGTTTTGACGTTATAACCGGGAAAGAAAATGACCTTTAACCGGTCGCGCACTGCGGGATCCTTCTGGATGAAAACCGAGACAGCATTGATCAGCTTGATAATCAGCTTCGCCATGAAATAGCCGGGCGCTGCCTTTCCTCCGAAGATAAATGTGCGAGCAGGCACGTCAGCATTCGAATCGTGTTTCAGACGCAAATAGAGTGAAAGAACGTATAAGGCCAGTAAATGCTGCCGTTTGTACTCGTGGATACGCTTCACCAGTACGTCAAAGAGGGTTTCAGTATTCACCTCGATGCCGATTCGCCCTTTGATAAGAGCTGCCAGTTTTTGTTTGTCACCTACCTTCACCTCGCGCCACTGCCGATGAAATTCCTTATCGCCTGCAAACCTCTCTAAGCCACGAAGTTCGTGCAGGTCCTTTAGCCAACTGTCTCCAATGCGGCTGGTAATGAGTTCTGTCAGACCGGTATTGGCAACACCCACAAATCGGCGCGGATTGACGCCATTTGTGACGTTGCAGAATTTATCCGGCCACATTGACGCGAAATCGGCGAGAACCGTCTTCTTGAGCAAGCTAGAGTGTATCTGCGCCACACCGTTTACCCGGCGGGCCGCAACTGCGGCGAGATTCGCCATGCGCACAAAACGTTCACCGCTTTCATCAATAAGCGACATTCGGCTGAGTCGCTCGTTATCGCCAGGGAACCTGGCGCGAACCTCTTCAAGGAAACGCCGATTTATTTCGAAAATGATTTCCAGATGCCGCGGAAGCAACTGACCGAAAAGGCTGATTGGCCACTTTTCAAGTGCTTCAGGAAGCAACGTATGATTCGTGTACGCGATTGCGCCGCAGGTGACGTTCCAAGCGGTATCCCAGCCAAGCTCGTATTCGTCAACCAGCAGACGCATCAACTCAGCTACCGCGATCGCTGGGTGAGTATCGTTAAGCTGAACGACAACCATTTCATGAAATGTTTCGGGTG
>JAFAXJ010000037.1 GCA_019241095.1 Verrucomicrobiota bacterium
ACCCGGAACGCCTACCAGCCCTTTACCTCGAGTTTTGGGAAGCAGGTAAATTTTCTAAATGCAAAGAGTCAAGTTTCGCTGTTTATCCAAGCCTTTTGGACCTCCTTCAGGGCACCGAAAAATTTTATCATAATTATGTGATCCGAATGCTCGAACGAGAATGGAAAGGCATTTACCGCGTCCTCGAAGATGAATACGGAGTCAATTCATACGTAGAACGGATGCGATTCAATGTCCGCCGTGTGTCGTTCATGGCTCAGTCGCTAACAGGAGCTAGTCAGTCGCCAGCAGGTGTCAGTCAATCACTGACAGGAACTCGTCAAATGCTGACAGCAACTCGCCTGGATGACGAAGCTCGAAGGCCACTCGGCCGAAAATAGAATGTTTGTTCAGGTAATTCGTTCCATCAAAAACTCTTTCAGATCGGAGATTGGTAGTCTTTCCTGCTTCATCGTATCTCGGTGGCGTAATGTCACAGTACCGGCGTTTTCAGGCCCGTTCTCACCGATGGTGTCAAAATCGACCGTTATTCCGAAAGGAGTGCCTGCTTCATCTTGACGCCGATATCGCCTTCCGATGGCTCCAGATTCATCGTAAAAGGTCATCATATGAGCACGGAGATCCTCGAAAATTTTCCGCGCTCGTTCGACTAGCAAATCGTTGTTTTTCAACAGGGGAAAAACGCCGCACTTGATCGGGGCGACCCTTGGATGAAACCGCAGCACAGTTCGAGATTCTGCTTTTCCTTTTTCATCAGTGACCGTTTCTTCTTCATATGCAGCACATATCAGTGCGAGTGTAGTTCGATCAACACCGGCACTGGGCTCAACCACATGCGGGATGAAACGCCTTTTCGTTTCCTCATCAAAGTAGTCCAGTGATTTCCCGCTGGCGTTTTGGTGCTGTGTCAGATCGTAGTCAGTCCGGTACGCAACTCCTTCCAGTTCCTGGGCGCCAAACGGGAAATCGAACTCAATATCGTAAGTTCCTTTAGAATAGTGAGCACACTCTGATTCCGGGATTCGATGCACATGCACCAGGTCGGATGATATTCCGATATCTTCGTAGAATTTGAGTCTCTCCTTCAGCCAGTATTCCAGCAGGTCGAGTCCGCTTTCTGGAGCGCAAAAGTATTCCAGTTCCATCTGTTCGAATTCCCGAGATCGAAAAATGAAGTTGCGTGGATTAATCTCGTTCCGGAACGCTTTTCCGATCTGCGCGATACCAAACGGCAGCTTTTTACGAGAGACCTCCAGGATATTTTTGAATTGCACAAATATCGCTTGGGCCGTTTCAGGGCGAAGGTAGGTGATAGAGGATTCGTCCTCAGAAGCACCAACATAAGTTTTGAACATCAAATTAAACGCGCGCGGTTCCGTGAGATCCAAACTGCCGCAAACCGGACATTGTTTGTGCCCGTTTTTTTCTCGCAACTGGTCCCCTCGCAAGCGTGCTTTGCAGTTACGACAGTCTATCATGGGATCGCTGAAGGTGGTCTCATGTCCGCTCGCTATCCAGACTTGCCGATTCATCAAAATTGAACCATCCATGCCGATAACGTCGTCCCGCTCCCTGACCATTCGGCGCCACCAGAAATCTTTTAAATTCCGTTTAAGCTCAGTCCCTAGAGGACCAAAATCCCAGAGTCCATTGAGACCGCCATAAATTTCGCTTGACTGAAAGACGAACCCGCGACGTTTACAAAGGCTCACAATCTTCTCCATTCGGTCAGCTGATGGACTCTCTTTTGCCATAGAATTTATACGATGAGCTATGTGGCGTACGAGTACAAGCGCCGGTCAGAATTCGCAGTCCAAAAGCATCCTCTACCGGAATATTTCGTGCGATAAAAGTTCCTGGTGACGTACGATTCGGCAATGGGCTAGACAGCGCGGCGCCCTCGCTCCTTGCCCTTTGCTACTGCAATTTCTTTCACCGCTTTTCCTTCCGTGAATCCATGCTAGACTGGCGCATGTCGGGATATGCAGAGGACCTAGCCAGAGAAGGGGCTATTGCACTTCGCCCCTGGATCTTGCCGGCACTTGGTTTATCGCTCTTGCTCCACGCGGGATTGCTCTACTTTTTCAGCGTGAAAAAGCTAGATCAGTTTACCTCTTCAGAAACGCCGCGCCTTGTTCCTCGAACTTTCAATGTAAGCCGAGTTCAGATCGACCAAAAACTTATTCAATCTGACTCAAAAGAAGCTCCTCAACCTGGCAAACTTGTCGCGGATCTGGCTAAACCGCAGGACTTGAATAAGATTGACGATTCTTTCGAAAAGGATATGCGCGAGATGCGTGCTACTCCAGACGCTGTTTCTACGGAGGTTCCTGAATTAAAAGAAAAGCCGAACATCAACGCACAATCCGCGGCTGCTGCCCTTGCAAAAGCCAAAGCCGAGAGCGCTCAGGCTATCGACAAGGAATTGAGCGAAGTTAGACAGCAACTCCTGTTCGACAAGCCCGATGTTCCGTCCAGGCCTAAATTGGCCCCCGGTAACCGTCGTACACTGGCCTTTGCTAATGTGCCAGCGTCTGGTGATTCTG
>JAFAXJ010000067.1 GCA_019241095.1 Verrucomicrobiota bacterium
GCCGATCCAATAGCTTCAGGGATATGTACCTTTTTACTGAGAAATCCGACCACAGGAAGCAAAAGTAAGCTCACCAGGACAGCCAACGCCACGGGCAATATAAACTCCGAAGCAAAATACAGGGTGTAAAATATTGCGAGAAAAAAGAGGCCCGTAATGGAAAACGATCGAATATTTGACGGAGACGAGACAGCTGCTTCCACCACCTGGGGAAGAGGGGAGTCTACAGCGGCGCTCTTTGGCTCGAGTGCTTCAGCAGTTCTAAACTCCATCTTAAATAAGCTTAGCGGCCGGCGCGGACTCGCCTTGATTGCAAATTTAAGAAATCTCACGCCTTTCCGGGTGTGATCCCGGGACAGGATGGCAGGCAAGATCCCGCCCAAGCTCTGACACCCCTCGCCATCTCTGGCAGCCTGCTGACTGGCTAACTCTATGTGGACCTCGACTTTGAAAAAAGGCGGCGCCGGCTACGGTAGCGAGCGTCAGCGGTTACGATGTGCTACCGACTATTCAAGTCCCTGGCTTAGAGGAATTGCAGGGTCAGGCAGTAGCGCTGTTGCAGAAATTCCAAGCTTTGCCGCTGGAAAACACAGTGACCAGCGCCAATAACGCGCTCGCGGCGATCAAAGGTGCGACCGCCAACCTCGACAAGCTTGCCGGCCCCTGCGGCTCGCTGGATAAAACTTTAAAGAATGCCGAAAAATTGACAGCTCAGATGTCAGCAGACAAAGACATCGGCTTGATTCTGCATAATTTTCGAGACACTTCGGCTCAGTTGCGCACGGGACAAAATCTAACTGAAGCTACAGACACGGTGAAACGGCAACCCTGGCGGCTGATCTGGCCCTCAACCAAAAAGTACGATCGCACAAATCAGATTGAGCAACCGGCCGCATCTCGACCCGCACAGCGACATAAAAGTGTTATCTTCGAATCCTTAACAGGAACAATTATCTCTTAGCATGTCTATCGCAGGCCTTCTAGAGCAGTGCTCGCGCCGACATGAGTGTAGCGATTGAACGTGAAAAAATTCATCACGACCAAGTTTCTACCGAAGGACGAACTAGCGCGGTGATTGGATTAAAGCCGGGTAAACTGAAGACTATCAGGAGAGCAGCGGTTTTTCGGCTAACCGGATTGCTTGTAAACTTTTCTGGGTCTTTGAAGTGTCGCATGAATGGGTCTCGCGAGTGCGCAGATCAGAATATGTTCTTGTTGTTAAGCTCTTGTTAGTCCGGCTCTGCGTATAGCTAAAGAATTGCCTAGGAAAGCGCCAAAACCCGCCAAATCATTTCACTGACTTGATGATGGAACAGCTAAGCGAATGAAATTAATATTGATACCCATTGTTGCCTCTATTTTTGTTGTCTGTTCCTCTCAGGGACAGCAAGCGACGGCCACGCCCGGCAATACTCGTGCTTCGGATTCGACTGCAGTCGATAACACTAAACGCAATTCTTCCGACCAAAACAAAACAGATACGTCGGAGAAGCAGTCCAATAGCCAGGACGATCTGACGTTGACTCAGAAGATCAGGCAAGCGGTTATGAAGGGCTCCCTATCCATGGACGCTAAAAACGTCAAAATTATTGCCCGGGATGGAAAAGTGACCTTGAAAGGACCAGTCGACAGTCAGCAGGAGAAGGACACGGTAGTCAATATGGCTGCCGAGATTGCAGGCAAGGACAAAGTAAGTGACCAGATTGAGGTAAAAGCCGACAAAAAGTAAGGGCGCCAGCTTTTTGTTCGCAGAGTTTGTAATCAAAAAAACACAATTATGAAACGTTCCGCAGTATGTCTTGTAGATACAGAAGCGCAGGCCGACTCTATCGTCGGAAAACTTAGAAGCGCAGGCTTCTCCGACAGTGATATTTCCGTGCTGTTCTCGAACAAGCAAAGCACCGAAAATTTCGCACATAAGAAAGAAACCAAGATGCCTGAGGGTACGACCGTGGGCGCCGGCACAGGCGGTCTCATTGGCGGCACCATTGGGCTGCTGGCTGGTATTGGCGCTCTAGCCATTCCTGGTCTGGGCCCATTCATTGCTGCTGGACCGATTATGGCTGCACTTAGCGGTGGCGCCCTGGGAGCGGTAGGCGGCGGGCTTGCAGGCGCTCTGGTGGGGTTGGGCATTCCGGAGTATGAAGCCAAACGTTATGAAGGAGCAGTAAAGGAAGGTGGCATTCTGGTCTCAGTTCAATCCGACAGCGCCGATAAAACTACTCGCGCGGAAGAAATATTCAGACAGGAAGGCGCTCACGACATTTCAAGTTCGGGCGACGCCCAGGGTACCTCAACCTCGACCGGCGCGGGTCCTGGCATTTCATCGACGACGGGAGCTGTTCATGACATCTCATCGACCAGGGGAACCGTTCCTGATACCTCAACAACCGGGGCGTCTCGTGGCGCCTCAACCGGAGCAGTCGTTCACAACACGTC
>JAFAXJ010000421.1 GCA_019241095.1 Verrucomicrobiota bacterium
TCCATCTCACAGAGCTGCGGCGGTTAGCTAATTGTTCAAATTTAACAACTAAAAAAAGGATTCCTCCGATGTAGGCCGCTGCCGTCCAGTTTGCCTGCGCCGTGTGCTGGAAGCTCAGCAACAGATACAACACGAACAGCGGTAAGAAGAGGGCAAGAAAGTAATTACTCTCGGTCCGCGGCGTCCGCGCCAGTCTCGGAAAACAAATACTCGTCAATATGCCTAAGAAAATCAGGGGCGATATCACTCCCGCTTGTTGGACGAGAAAAGCCAAGACATTCAGCGTTCTGGGATGTGCTTGCTGGTCAAGTGCGCCTCTATGCACTAGAAAAGAGCTCGTCGGCCATCCATGTTGCCAGTTCCATATCAAAGGCGGCACAAGGAATAAACACGCTACACCAGCCATTATCCATAGTCCTGGTCGTTCCAAGAGGCCCTTTCTTTCCCAGATGCAGAAGAGAGCAAACGAGACAAGCTGGATCGCTCCGGTATACTTTGACCAGATACTAAGGCCTACCAGGAAGCCCGTACCTATCCACCAGCTCAACGCATCGCTTTTTGTGGCTTTCCAGAAAGTCAGCGCAGCAAAGCTCCAAAAGAATACATAGGCCGTGTCGATCGTCGTTAGTATTGCACCTACAGCAAATAGCGGGGTAACCAGCGCGACTATCACCGACCAGAACCCGATGCGATCATTGAATAAAGTGCAGCCAAGGAGAAAAATAGCTAATCCGGTACCGGTGCCGAGCATTACCGCGACTAAACGGATCGCAAATACCGTAGGCCCGAAAATGGCCTGACTTCCGGCTATGAGCCAGGCGATCGTAGGACCCTTATCGAGATAACAATAATCCAGGTGGCGAGACCAGAGCCAATAATAAGCTTCGTCTCCGACAAGCTCGAGATGAGTACAATAGAAAAGGCGAAACAGTGTGACCGTCGCCAAAAGGGCCAACGTCGCTATTGTGTAAGGAGTGGCCTTTTTCGGCATCGAGCGTGAAACTGACGACAGGTAGGTTGACGTTACGCGTTGGCTGCGGATGCTATGCTTCATCAATCTGCCGCGATTGGATACGGATGTCTTCAGGTCTATTCCAGTTGTTGAAATCGGAGCTTAGTTCCGGCGGTATCGGCCAGCACTTCACAAGCTTTGATTCCACAAGCAGTTGGCTAAGCCTCTGCAGCCGGCGACCATCTCTTTTAAGGAACTCGGCGACAATATGAAGAGACTTCTTGGGATAAATCGCTGCCAGGGGCTCGTATCTCCCATGCTGAGCCGGAATGACACCACAGTCGTTTGTGACTTGGTGCAAAAGGGCGCGCAAACAAGCCTCGCTTATCTGAGCCAGGTCAACGGCTAAAACCAAAAGGAATGGCGCCGTCATCCATTCCAGACAGGTACCCAGACCTGAAACCGGCCCTATTCCCGGCCATCTATCCGGGATAATGTGAATTGAAGTTGGGTAAGCATCTTTCCGAGGACCAGAAATCATCATTTGCGCGGGCTTCATCCTCGCTAGGACAATCCACTGTCGTTGCCATAGCGCCATTTGAGTATTGTTAAACTGCACAGGAATCATTGCCTTATCGCGTCGCATGCGAAAAGAGGCACCTCCCGCGAGCAAAGCTGCCGCGAAACATGGGAACTCTTTTTGGGTCGTTTGCATATCGCGACAGTTTCGGCAGGGTTATTTCCGATTTTGTCCTGCGCCGAATTCGTCTTCGCGATAACATGATAACGCAATGAGAAAAGTCATTTGCGAAATTCGCCATTTATTCGTGTCTGAAAAACACAATTTTTTTGGCCATCACGGAGAAGCGCCTGGAGACGCACCCCTGATTGAAGTAGGCAGGGTGGAGTGTGTCGCAGGCTTAGGCATAAAAGGCGACCGGTTTTTTGGCTACAAAAAGGCGTACAAGGGCCAAATCACCTTCTTTGAAGAAGAGATTTACGAAGATCTTTGCGCTCTTTTGAATGTTCATGATCGCGGCCCGGAAGCTTTTCGCCGGAACGTCCTGACCCGAGGTGTCCATCTTGAAAATTTGATTGGCTCGGAGTTCAGTCTTCAAGGAGTCAGATTCCTGGCGCGAGAAGAATGCCGGCCCTGTTACTGGATGGATCAAGCTTTTGCACCGGGTGCCGAAGTGGCTCTGAAAGGACGTGGAGGGTTACAAGCAGAAATTGTAAAGGATGGTGAATTGTGCGTAGGTTGAGATTGATCGACGGCC
>JAFAXJ010000449.1 GCA_019241095.1 Verrucomicrobiota bacterium
TTATCGCGTTTTAGTTTATCGCACTGCTTTGACGGGGGTGAAACCTGGGACTTTAAATCTCGCAGCTGCTACGCAGCAGTTTTTGATCTCTGCGCCATTCAGCGCTAGGTCGGGCGTTGGCGACCCTCTTGAGGATTATCAGCAGCAGGTGGTTGAAATTAAGACAAACGGGGCATCGCTTCAGATTAAGCCGCTACCCATTGCTGGCCGTCCTGCAAGTTTCAAAGGCGCTATCGGCGACTTTACGATTTCCGCGACAGTTCAACCGACCACCACCAGAGTCGGGGATCCAATAACAATGAAAGTTGAAGTAAGGGGACTTGGCAACTTTGATAGAATGGAAGCTCCTTCTCTTCAAACGAAGGAGGGTTGGAAAACTTATACGCCATCCTCGGAGACCCAGGCCTTGGACGATATTGGTCTCAGCGCCACAAAGACATTCAGCTACGCCATTCTGCCCGAAAAAGCTGTCACCGAATCGCCAGCAGTGGAGTTTTCGTATTTCGATCCAAATGCCGAACGCTACGTCGTTCTGAAATCGGAAGCAATCAAAGTTGAAGTACAAGGAGACGCTCATCCGCGGGACACTCTACCCGCACCGGTCCTAACACCACCTGAAGAAGCAAGGCCTGCTCAGAAACCGGAGCTAGATGTTCTGGATATTCTTCCTCAGCCCTCGGAGCAGGTCTCGTTTATTCCGTTGATAGCACAACCAGCGTTCTGGATAGCGCAAGCGTTTCCTTTATCCGCGCTGGTTTTTGCAGGTCTGGCTCTTTGGGTTCAACAAGCACGAACGGCCAGCCTGCCTGTTCGAAAATGGCTACAGCAAAAACGTTTGTTGTGGCATAAGATTAATGCCTCACAAAGCAGGCCAGAGGTTCTTGACGCCGCAGTGCGCCTTCTGGAATTGCAGTTACTTATTCGGTCTCGAGGCGACAAGGTTCGAAGCTTGGACGAAGCACTTCATGCTGTTCCGGAAGATCTAAGGACTGCTCTGAATGCTTTGATCGAAACTCGAGGCTTGTCTGCATACGGCGGGATGGGATCCGAAAAACTCTCGGATGAAGAGAGGCATCAGATTCGGCAAAGCTTACGGCAGTGGGAGGTAAATACGTGAGAAGATTCCTCTCGCTTGTCGTTATATTGTGGTGCCTGACCCAAGCGGGGTGGGCTCTCTCTATTTCTGAGACCTGGAATTCTGCTAATCAAGCGTATCAGTCCGGTAAGTATGAGCAGGCGAAGGTAGACTACATACAGTTGCTAGAGAACCAGTATTACTGTCCGGAGCTGTTCTACAATTTAGGCAATACTTGGTTTAAGCTCGGAGAAACAGGACGAGCAATCTTGAATTATCAGCGTGCCCTTATTCTCAAGCCAGGTTTAGAAGAAGCTAGATTCAATCTCCGGACTTTATTGCAAATTGCCGGAAGTGATGAGACACCCAGCTTTCGTGAACGCCTTTCACCCTATGCTGATGGTTTTGCGCTAGTTGCATCTGTCACTTTTTGGCTTGCGGTCTTTTTCGTTTGCTTCGGTGTGGTTCGGAGGACGGGAAAAAGAAATTGGTGGCGCGTTGGCGCCCTTATATCGGCCCTGTGCGCGATTACGTTTCTTGCCCTTACATTCTGGATGGGGCAAGGATTGCGCGATCCGGAATGGGCGCTCGTGGTTGAGTCGCCGGCAGACCTGAAATACGGACCAGCCAACACTGCGCGTACTATTGGAAGCTTGCACCTGGGGGAATTGATCAGGACAGTCTCGATAAAGGGGGACTGGACATTTTGCCGAGATGAGTCCGGTGCGCTTGGTTGGCTTCTCACTCGTAAAATGGAACGCTTAGTACCATGATGCCAAATTGATTTGCGCGGATCCCAGATGATGCAAACGAGATCCAATTGGACTTATCGAGCAGTGGTCGTTTTCGCTCTGATGACCATTAGCTCCATGGGTTACAGCTCAGAGGATCCGTCGTGGTCGGCATCGCTCACATCAAAAAAAGGCCCGGGCAATTTTGCGGCTGCGCCGGAAATGCTGGCCACATATCGATTTGGCTGGAGCGGCATTTCTGCGGCAAAAGCGTCGTTTCATTTCTTTTCTCCCGCCAAGCAACTCATCGAGACGGAAGCTAAGGGCTCGACCACAGGTCTCGCGCGGGCTTTGTTCAAATTAGATGTTTATCACAAAGCGATGGCGAACAGTAAAACGCTGACGCCTATCAGCCTTTTCCAGGAAGAAAAATACCGCTCTGAAACAATCAAGACCACGGTTGATTTCAAACCTGATGAACTTGTTGGAACAAGGGAGAAGTCTCCCGGTGCGGAGCCATTAAAAACTAATATATTTAAATTTGCTCCTGTTTTTGATTTGCAGACCGCTTTGCTCTGGATTCGGAGCCAGCCACTCGAAGACGGCGAGCAGGAACGTCTTGTTGTATGGGCGTCCAACGCGCCCTATCTCGCCACAGTGAGAGTAGTCGACCGCGAAACAATCGAATTAAACGGGCAAAAACGGAAAACCATAAGGCTTGAACTCAGTCTAAAGGGAATAGACAAGCAGATGGGGCTCAAAGACCACAAGCTGTTCAAAAGCGGACGAGGATGGTTAGCAGATGACGAAACTCGAATTCCGTTACGGATTGAAGCAGATATTTTTGTGGGCTACGTCTTTGCTGAGCTTGAGTCGGTCGAATTCCACTAGAGTTCCGCATTCAATTCGGATCGCTCGCAAGATAGGCGATGAGGTCGGACGATGATAGTTTCTCGGCGACAAGCCTTCTCCACTCCGTACTGGAAACGTTTGTCAGAGAAAAAAGGCTTTTCATTTAAATCTGCGACTCACACATTCTTTTTCCAAGAGTAGAGTAGACTGACTTTCGCTCGGATACGAAGTCAGGTAAATGAGGAGGTCTCTTAGATGAACGACGATTCGCGTTCGGAGATTGACGTTCGGGATGTTACAGACGGCTTATGGGTATGGCGATTTGCAAATCCCTTTTGGAAGCCTGGTGTCGAGTGGGAGCCTCTCACGACTTCAACATGCGTTGAGTCGGGAAGCGAGATACTGGTTCTGGATCCACAGATCCCGGTCGCTGGTGGGAGTGAGATATGGGAACGGCTTGATGCACGTGCTCCGACGGTAGGTGTTGTTCTCAAGCCGGATCACGT
>JAFAXJ010000004.1 GCA_019241095.1 Verrucomicrobiota bacterium
GTTACAAAGGACTGTTTAGCGTGATTGAGTTCGTAAAAGATAGAGAAACAAAGGAACCCTTAGCTCCTTACGGCGGCACCAGTCCCGAGATGGTTCGCCTTGCGGCTTATCTGAAGGCCCATCACATTTACGCGTTTTCGAGGTTCAACATGCTCTGGATTTGCCCGCCACTTGTTGTTAAACGCGACGAACTTGATTACGGCCTTAATGTAATCGAAAACGGCCTGGAGCTAGTGCACCCGTAAAAGATGCGCGCAATCCTTTCAGTAAAATGGCGCAAAGGAATGTGGCGGGACGCGAAGGAAGGAGTATCTGAAGAATGAATCTGCCGCACAGCCAACAGTCTTGAGTCCATCCTTTGGGTGCCGCTGCGTAAGGCCTGTCAGTTAGCTGCCGAGCCTGCTATTTTCGTGGCCAGCAGCAGCCTCGTTCAGGCGAACGCCGATGAGCTTGCTGATTCCATGCTCCTCCATAGTTACCCCGTAAAGCACATCAGCTTTTGCGATAGTCTTCTTATTGTGGGTGATAACCACGAACTGGCTTTGATTGACAAATCTATCCAGAATATGAATGAAACGCCCTATATTTGACTCGTCCAAAGGTGCATCCATCTCGTCCAACACACAGAACGGGCTTGGTTTCATCATGTAGATCGCGAATAACAGCGCAACAGCGGTCATCGTCTTTTCGCCTCCTGACAAAAGCGATATGGACTGCAGCTGTTTTCCGGGCGGTTTCGCCACTATTTCGATGCCACTTTCTAATGGATCCAAATCGTCAATCAAAAGAAGGGTGCCTTTGCCGCCGCCGAAAAGTTCCCTGAACATCTCCTCGAAATTGCTTTGAACCTGAGAAAAGGTCCGCTGAAATTGATCCTTGGTGGTAGCATTGATTTTGCTTATTGCTTCAAGCAGATCGTTCTTTGATTTTGTGAGATCGCCAATCTGTCCTTCAAGAAATCGTTGCCGGTCTTCCAGTTCATCATACTCCTGAATTGCATCCAGGTTGATAGGACCCATGGCGTCGAGATGCTCAGTCATAGCGCTGATCGCAGATTCAACAACTTTCCAATCCACCTTCGCCACTTCCTGGCTCGCCAACTCGTCACTCGCAAGCTCGCTTGTAGTGTGTGTTTCGGACATCTTCTTTTCCGACCATTGTTCCGCTAAAGTACTGGTAAAAGCTGGCCAGTCTGGCTGAAAAGTTGAAAGCTCGAGCTGATATCGTCGGCTCACGTGCTCCCGTTGATTGTCCAGTCGGAGAGTGAACTGCGCTAGTCTGACCTCCTGTTGGCTGCGAACGCCGTGAGATTCGGAGAGATTTTTCCGAAGTTGCCGAAGACTTGCTTCAACAGCTTCAATCGCTTCAGAAAACACTGTCCGTTCGTGCTGCAACCTGAAAACTTCAGCCTCAACACTAGCTTTTTCAGTCTGCTGCTCCAAAATCGTTTTCTCTAAGGTTTCATTTTCAACGCGAAAATACTCCATGCGCGCGGAATAGTGCCCGATATCTCTCTTGCAATTGGCAAAAATTTCCCGAAGCTCACTCATTCTCAACACGATCGGATGACGTTGGCTCTGCAAGATTTCTTTCCGTTGAGTTTCCGTCGCAACTCGGATCCTCAAATTGCTTAGAGCCTCTGATAAAGTCTCTTCCTGACCGCGATAATGATTCGCTTCGGCCTGGGCCTGTCCTAGATCTGCGTGTAAAACTTGCAATTCATGAGTGGCCGCCTTCAGCTCCTCTTCAGAACTTTCCAGCTCGCTGCTTGAAGCTTTTAAGCGCCCCTTTACGTCCTCGCGCTCCCACATCAGGCTTTCGACTTTGACATCTATTTCTCGGGTTTCCCGATGAAGCAGCGAGAGTTGGCCTTGTAAACTGGAAACATCAACTTCCCTGCTCTGTAGTAGATCCCGGTGGGCTTTGATTTCTTGTTGCGCAAGCTCAAGCTCAGCCTTCAGCTTTTCATGTCCCTTGTCCAAATTTTCAATCAGGCTGCGGATTTTCTCTGACTCGCTCTGAAGCTGTTTGATCTGCAATTTGCGTTGGAGAATCGAGTTACCCTTCTCCGTTCCGGTACCGGCAAACACCACTCCCTCATGAGAAACCAAGTCTCCATTCAAAGTAGCGATAGCCAGATCAGAAAATTGGTTTTTGATTGCGATAGCAGAACTGATATCTTTCGCTATCACTACGTTCTTTAGGAGTTGAGTTACCAAAGAGGCAACTTCAGGCTGGCAAAGAATTTGATCGAGCGCCCAAGCCTCTGCTTGTTCGGGCAAGCTTTCAGTTTGGACCAACTGGTTCTCCGGGAGAAAACTCATCGGCAGAACAGCGGCACGACCCAATTTTCGTTCGCTAACCTGGGAGATGATCAGTTCGGCTGCGGCCAGGTCCGTTATCACGACCGCTTGCAAATGCTGACTTAGGACTGCTTCGATAGCAACGACCGATTCGTTGTTAACCTCGATGTAATTGGCGAATGCGCCCAGAATGGTTGCTCGTGGAATTTGCGGGTCACTTAATCCTTTAAGAATCGCCTGAGAACCTGCTCCGAGACCGGCGCCTTCTTCATTCAGTAACTTGAGAACCTCTAACCTTGACTCCCGCTCGCTAAGAGTTCTTTGATTGGAAGATAGCTCTCCTTGCAGTTCCGATATTTCCTGCTGTCGAGTGAGTAGCAGATGCTCACTGTCTATGAGATTGTCACGAATGCTTTGCAAACCGGTTTGGGCCTTCTCAAATTCAAGATGGATGTTTTCCGTATGAATCTTGAGGTCCCGTTTTGCCGCTCCGCTCTGGATTATCTCCTTTTCGACTAACTGCAGGCGAGCTTTGCCCGATTCCCGTTGGTTGCAAAGACCGCTGATCTCACCTTTGAGAGTCGCTATTCGAGTTTCTTTCTGCTGAATGGCTTGGTGAATAACTAGAAGCAGGTGTTCCGCTTTCTGGCGTTTATCTTTCAAAGCACTTGTCTCAGTCTGCCAGACTGAAAGCTGGGCCTGTTCTGCTTCTAAGCCTCGGGATATTTGAACCAACAGTTCATCCGTTTTTTGAAGGTGGCTTTGCTGAATTCCCAGTTTCTCCTCGGAACTTGCGAGGTCCTCTTCACTTCGCCTCACTGAGTAAGATGCCTCCTGAATACGTTCCTGATTCAGCTCGATACGGGTTGCTGCGTGATCCACTTGATTCTGGTGTTCCCGAATTCTGCGATGTACAACATCGATTGCCGCATCTAGCTTCTCTAGTTGCGAACGATACCGACACAGACTTGATTCTTCTGATTCGATCTGTTGTTCGATAGATTTCTGCGACTCAATCAGCTTACCGATTTCGTCGTGCAATACCGCAATACTGCCTTTGAAGTCTTCATAGAATCGATGGCAGAGATGGATGTCCAAAGTACGTAGGTTTTTGAATAGCGCTTTGTATCGTCTGGCTTTAGCAGCTTGCCTATGCAAAGAGCCAATCTGGCGTTTTACTTCCCTGGTGATGTCTGTCAGTCGAATAAGGTTGGCATCGGTAAACTCCAGTTTTCGAAGAGCTTCCCGCTTTTGCGTTTTGTATTTTGTGATACCAGCCGCTTCTTCGAATATCACTCTCCGATCTTCCGGCCTGGAACTGAGTATCATGTCGATTTTACCCTGTTCCATGATCGAGTATGCCAATCGGCCAACGCCGGTATCCATGAAAAGCATCTGAATGTCTTTCAATCGGCAAACCAGGTTATTCAGGAGGTAATTCGAAGAACCGTCACGGAATACACGGCGTGTCACACTGACCTCGTTATAGTCAGTTCCAAGGTCTTTCTCGCAATCCGCGAAGGTCAAGGAAACTTCAGCCATGCCGACAGCCAGCTTGCTATCGGTTCCGCTAAATATAACGTCGGCCATTTCATCGCCACGAAGGGCCTTCGCAGATTGTTCACCTAGCACCCAGCGAATAGAGTCGAGGATATTAGACTTCCCGCACCCGTTCGGGCCTACTATGGCTGTTACGCCTCGATGAAAGTCGATGACCGTTTTGTGAGCGAAGGATTTAAACCCGATCAGTACGAGAGACTTCAGATACATAACGATCGGGATGCAGGGTAAGCTCGGGCTACTCGGTTCACAAGAGAAATCCCCTAGTTGTGGGGTTGGTGTCCTCCGCGGGCCCAAGATGTTGCGGTTTCCGCAGTTTTTCAAAACGTCTTTTCGTGAAGACGCAATAGGTTTGGCTCAAACTCCGAACAGGATTAATGATTTATCGATGAATTCTTCAAGCGATCCTGCTCTGGACGATCTTTTTGAGTTTTTGCGATTTCCGTCCATTTCTGCAGACCTACGGTATAAGGCTTCGGTGGACGCGTGTGCTGACTGGCTCAGCAAACGTCTGGAAGGCGCTGGACTGGACGTCAAAAAATATCAAACTCCAGGTAATCCAGTCATCATCGCACGCAACAAGACCAATTCCGGCCGCAAAACAGTAATGATCTACGGTCACTACGACGTTCAGCCCGTCGATCCTGAGAACCTGTGGACTGAGACGAAACCTTTCGAGCCGACAATAAAGCAAGGCAGAATCTTTGCCCGCGGCTCGGCCGATAACAAGGGCCAGATTTTTGCCCATATCGCCGGAATCGAGAAAACGATTGCTGAAAAAGGCGAT
>JAFAXJ010000015.1 GCA_019241095.1 Verrucomicrobiota bacterium
CCAGACTTCGTGGCGTGATCTATCTACTACCAGATCGCCGACTTTCATCAGATCGGTGATCTCGCGAGTGATTTGTCGCCGAAGAACAGCCCGAATTCTAAGAGCAAATTCGCGAGGACTGAAAGGCTTCACAACGTAATCATCTGCGCCCAGTTCAAACCCTAGTACCCGGTCGATCTCTTCTGCCCTTGCAGAAAGAATGATGATCGCAATATGGCGGGTTTTCTGATCTCCTCGCAAAGCTCGACACAAATCGAGACCTGACAATTCAGGTAACATCAAATCGAGTACGATTAGATCAGGTAATTGAAGCCTGATCATCTCAAGCGCAATTCGCCCGCTAGCAGCGCTTTCGACAGAATATCCGGCAACACGCAAATGGTGCGACAGCATATCTGCCATGTCGGCTTCGTCCTCCACAATGAAAATCCTCTGCGACATCGATCCGATAGTTACGGTTAAGCAAAAATTCAGTGCAAGCGCGAAGTGCCAAGGCTCGGGTGATGATCCGCTGCCAGTGTTCCGGTCGACAGTTAGATTAGCTCAGGAGTAAATGCGAAAAAAAGTATCGGAGTGACTGACTCACTCCGAACCCGCTGTCTTCCGAAGCGATATAGCCGGTCTGTTTCCGTACCTCTCTCTTTACTTCTTCGATGGCGTTGGAAGGACAAGCCAGGAAGCGCGCATAAGCAAGCTTCAGCATTGGCAGGTCATTAAAGTTGTCCCCGCTCGCAAAAGTTTCCTCTGCCGGAATGCCCAAAAGCCGTTGTAGCTCCGCCAGAGCACTACCTTTGTGGTAAGCGACGTGACAAAAACGCAGGTAGATTGAGTTCCGCTGATAATCCAGTTCGTCCGATTTGAAAGCCTTCGAGTCAATATATCGACAAATCCCATCCATCTCTGCGCTGGAACGTGCGACTACTCCAACGAAACGTTCGGCCTCGTAATGAAGTCGCGCTTGTGTACTGGTCTGGACGTAGTTTTCGATGTCAAGGAACACTTCTGAATGCTGGGCGAATAATCTGTCGTGAGCTGCTTTACACTCATCGTTCCACGAACCAAAATCTTCCCAAGCTGTTCCTGACCAACGGAACACTTCACGTTCCAGAGTCAAGGCGAAGTCAGGTCTAAGAGGAAACCCAGTCAAGGCCAGGCCTTCCTCTAAAAGCGCAATGCTCCTGCCCGTATTGATCGCAAAGAAAACGCCTCGACGTTTCAGCTCAAGGATAGAGCTAACGAGCTCCTCAGGAAAGGCTGGCGAAGCCCAGTCCCGCACCAGAGTGCTATCAAAATCCATGCTTAAAAGCCGAACCGTATTCATTGTGCTGTGAACAGATCAGGTATCACCGTAAGTTTCCAAGCGCCGATACAACGCCTTGACGCTGAATTTCGAACGTGTCGATTGCGATCTCTGGACACCTTTATTTGGGCGTGCCGCTCGGATCTGGCGCACCAAAATGCCACCCCTTAATCTGGGCGCAAAGTAGAAATAGCGTCAAAGATGCCATTGATGATAGAGTAAGCAATCAACCCAACCATTCCGGCCATAATAAGAATTACAACTGGCTGGATTAACGCGGTAAGACGTTGGATGCGAAGGCTGAGTTCTTTATCGTATCGGCGGCCAATTTTCTCGAACGAGTGAGCTAGATTGCCGGTCTGTTCGCCAACTGCCACCATATCGATAAACATCGGCGGAAAATCTCCAACACGTTGCAGAGCACGAGACAATGATCCTCCTTCCGCAACAATTTCGATGACTCTACCCATCTGACTCCTTAAATAAACATTCGCAATCGCGCCATTGAAAAGCCGCAACCCCGTCAATAGGGGAATCCCATTTTCGACCAGGTTCGCCAATGTTTGTGAAAACTGGGTGTAAAATCGCCCGCGAAGCACAGAGCCGAAAAGAGGCACATGAAGCTGCGTTCTGTGCCACCAACGCCGGCCCCCTTCTGAACGAATAAATTGGTTAAATCCGAAGATTAAAGCACCAACAACAGTTAGGATCGCCCACCAATACTGAGAAAAAAATTGGCTTGTCTGAACAAGAAGACGAGTTAACAGGGGTAAATCTTTTCCGGTCTTTTGAAAAAGAAAAGTTAGTTGCGGTACCAGATAGGTCATAAATAGAAAAATCAGACCGATCCCAAGGGTGAAGATAAGAGAGGGATAGATCAGGGCGCTCACGACTTTCTTTTGAAGGTCGTCAATTGCGACCAGAAAAGCGGCTTGGCGTTTCAGGAGTTGAGGAAGTGAACCGCTGATCTCACCGGCCGCAACCAAATTGCAGAAAAGGTCGCCGAACGAGGGTGAGACAATGCGCATCGCATTCGAAAGACTGCTGCCTTCTCGAACCTGCTGCCTGAGCGATGCAGCGACAGCTTTCAGGCTGGTCAATTCTTTCCGGCCTTCCATCACGCGAAGCGCTGGCTCCAACTGAAGCCCCGCATCGAGCAAATCACTCATTTCCTCTGTAAATAGAATGATCTGCGATCGAGACAAGCGGATGTTGCGGGCAGGCGCAATCTCCCCTGTCTTGGCGGCCGCGCTTTCTCCATTCTTATGATCAATTCCCTCTTGGAGCAACGAGATCGGCTGAAGGCGTTCCTGATCCAATTTCCGAAAAGCATCAGCACGAGTCTGGGCCTCGATCTTACCGGAGACACGTTGACCATCGCGTCCTGCAGCGGTATAAAAAAAAAGCGCCATAGAACTACTCGTCGATCATCTCGAGATCAGCGGCTGTCACTCGGACCACTTCTTCGACAGTGGTAAGACCGGAAACAACTTTGCTCCATCCGTATGTTCGCAAAGGAGTCATTCCTTCCTCAACCGCTAGCGCTCGCAAAATGGATGCCTGCTTTCCTTGAGTGATCAAATCCTGTAAGCGAGGCGATATCAAACAGATCTCAAAGATTGCGGCACGACCTTCATATCCAGTATGGCGGCAATGGTCGCATCCTGCTGCGGCCTTGATCTTTGAAGCGTGCTCCAGCGGGAATCCGAGTTGTTTCAGATAACTCCCTGCATAGTTGGCGGACCGCTTGCAACGCTGACAAAGCACCCTGACAAGCCGTTGTGCGATGAACGCTCTGACGGCGTTAGCTACAAGGAAAGGCTCTATCTGCATGTCGATCAAACGAGTAATGCCGCCGATCGCATCGTTAGTATGAAGAGTACTGAAAACCAGATGACCGGTTAATGCGCCGCGTATTGCGATTTCGGCGGTCTCCCGATCGCGCATTTCTCCGACCATGATAACATTCGGATCACCTCGCAAAATACTCCTCAACCCATTTGCAAATGTGAGATCAATCTCCGGTTTTACTGCAATTTGAATGACTCCTGGAAGTTTGTACTCGACCGGATCCTCAATGGTGACGATCCGGCGTTCTCGCGTATTCAATTGAGAAAGAAAGGTGTAAAGAGTCGTTGATTTTCCGCAGCCGGTTGGACCGGTCAGCAGCACGATACCGTTTGGCATCGAAAGCAGGTTCTTGATCCGCGCCTGTGCCTGTTCATCCAATCCAAGCCTTTCGAAGGTGAACCTTTCCTGCCCTAATAATCTCAGGCTGATACTTTCGCCGGCAACGGAAGGAATAGTGGCAACCCGCACATCAATCGGAAGCCCATCCAGTTCGAGGTTAATTCGGCCATCTTGAGGAAGCCGGCGTTCGGCGATGTCCAAATGGGCCATTATCTTCAGTCTGGATATCACAGAAGCTTGAAGAACACTGATGTTTGGCGGAACAGGCACTTCGTGCAGAACACCGTCGATCCGGTAACGAATCCGGAGATCTTCCTGCAAAGGTTCAACATGAATATCTGTGGCACGCTGCTCGAGGGCCTCACGAAGGATCTGATTAACAAACTTGACGACAGAAGCTTCGGAGTCGTCCAGATCAAGGACGTTCGTTTCTTGTCTGACATCGAGCGTCATCACATCCGCGGATCGGCCTTCTAGAATCGCTTCGAACGTCTCCGCGCCTACGCCATAACCCTGTCGAAGCGCCTGGACGATCTGAGCTCTCGTCGCCATAGCGTACAGGATTGGCGATCGTATCGAAGAGGCGAGGGCTTGCCGCCCCAACAAGTCGAATGGATCATAGAACGCGACCCACAAACCATTCTCGTCCTGTTGCAGCGGGAGCACGTGATATCGCAATGCAGTTCTCGCCGGCACAAGCTCCCGTAGCGGCCCAGCGACCGTAGTGATCGGTTCATTCCACCATGGAATATCCAGCCAATGGCTGACACCACGAAGAAACTCGGATTCATCGACCAGCTTGGAGTCAAGGGCACCCCTGATCAAAGAGCGTTGCTGTTCAGCAGCGTCCTGCAGCAACTGACGAAATAGCGAAAGATCAGCACAATGGCTTTCTTTCGCGATCTCCAAGAGTGCATCAACAAGCCCCATGGTCACGGGCAATTAAATTCGACCGATGAATCAAATGAGCAAGCCCATTCTGACCAGACACTCAATTGCTAGATCATCCAAATCTCTTTGAGGCGCGTCGATTCCTGCCCAGTTTGACTTCGCACAGTCCTGACCTACATCTTCATTTCTATGAACAAATTCGACTTGACTCAGCGTCCTCCCCGCAGTCCGCGGGTAAAACTCGGGGGGTATGTCATCCTGCCGCGAATGCTCGATAAAGGTCGTGCCGAACTGAACGGCACGGTCGGAGAGTACCATTTTGCCTGCCCTCTGGATCAGCGTTTTCTCGACTTTGCCGTCCTTCAGGCCGAAGATATCAGGCAACTCCTTAAAGAAGGCAAGTCTGACACCGAAGTTTTAGCTTGGGTTCGCGAACACTCCAAACGCGACGACTTCGAGATCGTAACCTGGAGCGACTATCAAGTCCGACGAGGACCGTACGACAATGAAGGCCGTCAGTATTTCAACGATAGCATCGAGAAATTGGCGCCATCGCGGGATGATATCATCACTTTCTTCGATCTTCTGGATTTGGACGACTATGTCAGCTTCGGTGGGGTAGCCTAAGCCCAGTTAGGACTGCCTGAGCCCAGTTAGGACTGCCAAAGCTAGCAGCTTTGGCCCACCGGAGAGCAAAGCTCTGCCGCGCTAGACTGCTGAGAAACATCAACGGTCTTTCAAAAGGGGCCTGCCGAAAGCTGAATCCTATTGTTTCGTTGTTCATTGTGAAGAACTTTCTGGTTTCCGAAAGGTCTGGCGCCGCGAGGCTTTGCTCTCCGGAACCTTTCGTCCTGCAGCTCGGTATAAAGCATTCCGCATAGGCTCAATCGGAGCAGGTTTGCCAAACCAGATCTCGAAGGCAAGCACTCCCTGGTACAGAAGCATCGCTAATCCATCTACTGCGTTTGCTCCTTGCGATCGTGCAAAGCGCACAGATTCCGTCTCACCCGGCGCATAAACCATATCAAAAAACAGGTGACGAGCCTCAATCCCCTTGATGTCGGCGCCTTTACCGTCCAACCCGATCGTGGTTGCGTTAATGATGAGATCAACTTCTGCAAACACTTCAGGAAGTCGGTCCCATCCGGTCCAAATGATCTGAGAGGAAGATCCCGATGAGAGATCTTTTGCTAGCTTTTCGACTTTTTCCACGGTTCGGTTGACGAGGTACAGTAAAGGAACTCGAATCGACGCAAGATACCGAGCAGCTGTTTGTCCCGCACCGCCGCCAGCTCCCAGGATTGCTACCCGCATAGAGCCCAGCGGACGATTGAACGCTTCCTCCACGGCGATTTCTAAGCCTTTAGCGTCCGTGTTGAAACCGAACAGTTTGCCGGATCGATGAACAACTGTGTTAACCGCCCCCAGATTTTCAGCTATTTCATCCAAGCAGTGCATGAGGCGAACAGACTCGAGTTTGTGTGGCAACGTAAGATTCCAACCAATCAGCTCTCGGGACCTCAACAGCTCGAATGCAGCAACAAGATCTTCTGGAGCAACCCTCAAGGAACCATACTGAAAAGGCATTCCAAGATGACGAAGGGCGGCGTTGTGCATCGCTGGGGAGAGCGAATGCGCAACCGGATCCCCAATGACCAACAGGCGAACGTCTGCAAGTAAGCCGTTAAGATCGACCATCGTTTCCGTTAAAGCTCTGAATCGCCAAATCGAATCGGCGCAAGACTCTCTCTTTACCCATGATCGCCAACATATGATAGAGACTTGGCCCGACTGAGCGCCCACTGACCGCTACCCGTGCTGGATGCACAAGTTCACCGGTTTTACAGCCCAGTTTAGCAGCAATCGTTTTCAGACTCAGCTCGAGCCCTTCCGGAGTCCACTCGTTCTCCCCGGCGAATTTGGCCCGTAACTGCGCCAAGCGATCCAGAGCTGCCGAGCTTTTCAACGTCTTTTCGACCGCCTCAGATTCAGTGACAAAACTGTCCGTGAAAAAATAGCTAATCCAGTCCGGGACATCCCGAAACAGCTTTATTTTTTCCTTCACGATGCCAAGTACGTTTAAAAGATAACTTTCGTCGGAAACCACGATTCCAGCTGCCTCGATGAACGGCTGGCTGAGCTCCCGGAACCGAGTCAAAGACATTTGTAGGATGTATTGACCGTTGAGCCAGAAACATTTGTTCAGATCGAAAGAGGCGTTTCTGCGGTTGATTTTGGTCAGATCGAATAATGCGATAACCTCTTCGATTCCGATTTTCTCTCGGTTATCTTTCGGCGACCAGCCAAGTAAACACAGATAGTTACGAACTGCTTCGGGCGCATACCCCTGTTTTATATAGCCGGCCAGACTCGCGCCTGCATCTCGTTTGCTCATTTTTGATCCGTCCTGGTTCAGGATCAACGGAATGTGAGCGAACTTCGGGGGTTGAATTTCCAGAGCTGAATAGAGCTCTACGTGTTTTGCCGTGTTTGTTAAATGATCCTCTCCCCTTATAACATGAGAGATTTTCATCTCGATATCGTCCACAACATTAGCAAAGTGGAAAATCCAAGATCCGTCAGGCCGGCGTATCGTCAGGTCGGGATCCATGCTGCGGTCAAACTCAATGCGACCGCAAACCAGATCATCTACCACGACCGGCTTACGCGCAGACCGAAATCGGATCGCGCCATCGTCCTCGTAGACCATCCCTTTCTGCTTCAGAAGGGAAAGGTAGCGCTCGTAAATGTCATTTCGTTCGCTTTGAAAATAGGGTCCGTGCTGGCCCCCCTTTCCCGCCCCTTCGTCCCAATCTAAACCTAGCCATCGAAGCCCGTCATAGATTATCTGAACTGCTTTTTCACGTTCGCGGCTTTTGTCGGTATCCTCGATCCGCAGGATAAAAGCTCCCTGATTATGGCGAGCAAACAGCCAGTTAAACAGGGCGGTTCGTGCTCCGCCAACATGCAAATAACCCGTTGGTGAGGGTGCAAATCGAACCCTCGTAGGAGTGTTCATCTCGCAGATTTGATGCGCTGAGCCTCGAAAGCAACTGAATTTTGGCAGAGTTGCTATCGCGGTAAGTACGCATTGAGAAACCCTCGTTTTTGCACGACGCTCCTAGCGCGGCAGAGCCTTGCTCTTCAGCGCCTTGGAAGCAACGATCGCCTATTGACCTTATCTTTCCTCATCAGTACGAGCAGCACTACTATCCGTGAGCAAATCTAAGTTGCCTGCCAGGAGTTTTCGTTCGAAGCTGCGCCAGCATGAACCGGATTGTCGGCCTCGAGACGGAATACGGATGTTTGATATCCGAGGATCAAGCCCAAAGCCAGGCCGACGCTTGGCCTGTAAAGGTTAAAAATCATCTTTTTCGTAAATGTAAAGTCGGCGCTATAGATCTTCATTATCGCGACTATGAAGAGCCGCCGGGGAATGGCGGTTTTCTTTCAAATGGGGGCCGGCTTTATCTCGATATGGGGCATTTGGAATATTCCTCTCCTGAATGCCTGGCGCTTCGAGATCTCGTCTCATACGATCTAGCCGGCGACCTTTTGCTTAACCAGGCAGTGCATGAACTCGGAGTCCATGAACAGGTTTCTTTTCTGAAAAATAACATCGATCACCACACAGGAGCGACGTTTGGGTGTCACGAAAACTATCTGATGCGCCGAGACGCCCAATTTACTCCGGATGTTCTGGCATCCTTGCTCGCTTTTCTAGCCACACGACAGATTTTTTCGGGCGCAGGGAGGGTCGGACAGGCGAATCCGCTGGCTTTCGATTTTGAACTCCCCGACAGACCCGGACAAGTAAACTTTCAGATCAGCCAACGCGCTGATCACATCGTGAATGACATTTATCAGTGGGTTCAATTTAATCGTGCTATCATCAACGCAAGAGACGAGCCGCTGGCAGACTATCGCAAATATCGCCGGCTCCATCTCCTGATCGGTGACTCCAACATGAGCCCGTTTGCCACTGCTTTGAAGGTTGGTTCCACGGTTTGCGTGCTCACACTGCTTGAGGAAGATCTTCTCCCTACACATATAGCTCTTCGCGACGCTGTTCTGGCTACGAGAGAAATATCCCGAGACCCGGATGGAAAATGGCTGGTTGAAATGGATGATGGCAGCCGCCAGGATGCGCTCGACATTCAACTTCAGTTTCTGGAGTACGCTCATCGTTATCTGGCCGGTCAAGACGAAGAGACCGATTGGATTCTGGAAAGTTGGAGCTTCACGCTCGATGCGATCCGAAATAAACCTGAATTGCTGATTGGTGGTGTGGATTGGATCTCTAAAAGGTGGCTGCTAACTAGCTTCATGGAGGAAGAAGGGTTGGAATGGCAGGATCCCTGGCTACAGAGTCTTGATCTCGAGTATCACAATGTGAATCCGGAAAAAGGGTTGTTCTACGCACTAAGTCCGGCCAAGGCCATTGGAGAGTTTAACGCCTCCGTACGAAATCTAGAAGCGATGCGCTTAGCACCCGCAAATACCCGTGCGCGCGGCAGATCTCTTGCAGTGAGTCAGTTCCAAAAGAGAAATCTTCCTTACATCATCAACTGGGATTCCATTGCTTTGGAAAGCCAGGATTATCTCCCGATGCCGGATCCGTTTCAGACGTATGAAGAAGAGGTGGATTTTTTCCTCCGATAAGGCGATCAATCTCTATGAGCCCAATGTTCAGGCGACGTCTCCTGATGTTTTCTCTTTTGTTAGTTTCAGGATTTCTCTTTTTTACGGAACGGCAAGCAGCGACTGGCCAGCTTCCGGAGCAACTTTGGAGTACAAATTACCAGCAGGCCTTGGCTGAGGCCCATAAGACTAATAAACAAGTGCTCCTGAACTTCACAGGATCCGATTGGTGTCCTTATTGCATTCAGATGGATCGAGAAGTTTTGGACAGGTCGGAGTTCAAAAATTTTGCATTAAGAAATTTGATTTTAGTTAAACTGGATTATCCAAGGCGGAAACAGCTTCCGCCGGATGAGGTCGCACAGAACAAGGCGTTAGTAGAGGAATACCGAATTGAAGGATTTCCGACTTTTGTTCTTTTAGACTCCAGTGGAAAAGAAATCCGTAGACAGGTCGGTTATCTCGAAGGAGGTCCGAGCCAGTTCGTGAAGTGGGCCAGCATCACAGAGCAGTGATCCAGGTAGGGTCAGACTTTCGGGCTGACCCGCAAAGACTACCTAGCCTCCGCGGTGCGACCATAGGGTGTAAGATGCCGAGGCAGATCGACACTGCTGAGGCGGTTCGAGAATGACCCCTCAGCAGTGGATTTCACCAGCACTCCTTACAGACCTGTACCAATTGACTATGTCCTATGGCTATTGGCGCCGAGGGATGTCAGATTGGGAGGCTGTTTTTAACTTATTCTTTCGTCAGCAACCGTTTAACGGTGGTTACACAATCGCCTGTGGTTTGAACGACGCGATTGAGTATTTACTCCGTCTCAAATTCCAGGACGACGACCTGGAATACCTCGGACAACTACGCAGCAGTGATGGAGCGCTTTTGTTCACATCAGAGTTTCTTGAGTACTTGAAAGGTATGACGTTCGCCTGCGATATCGACGCAGTGCCCGAAGGCAACGTCGTTTTTCCTCACGAACCATTGATGCGAATCCGCGGCCCCCTATTGCAATGCCAATTACTGGAGACCGCCCTGCTCAACATCCTGAATTTTCAGACACTCATTGCGACCAAAGCAGCCAGGATCTGTCTTTCGGCGAGAGGCGCCCCGGTCCTGGAATTTGGATCGCGCCGCGCACAGGGACCTGACGGGGCTTTAGCTGCCAGCCGAGCAGCATTCGTCGGCGGTTGCGCGGCAACTTCCAATCTTCTTGCAGGGAAAGTGTTCAAAATCCCGGTTCGAGGAACGCATTCGCATAGCTGGGTTATGTCTTTCGACAAAGAAGAAGAAGCCTTCCAGGCGTTTGCAGAGATTATGCCTGGCAACACCTTCTTCCTGGTCGACACGTACGATTCAATCAACGGTGTGCGGAATGCTATAAAGGTTGGAAAGTGGCTTAGTGCTCATGGGAAGCGATTGCTTGGCATACGTCTGGACTCAGGCGATCTAGCTTACTTAAGCGTGCAGGCCCGCCGCATGTTGGATGCAGCCGGTTTTCACGATGCTCAAATACTGGCTAGCAACGATCTTGACGAATATATCATCAGCAGCTTGCACGAGCAGGGAGCTATCATCAGCCAATGGGGCGTTGGTACTAAATTGGTCACAGCATTTGACCAGCCAGCTCTTGGAGGAGTTTATAAAATGGGCGCCATTTCGCCTTGGGGAAACGGCTGGCAGTTCCGGCTGAAGCTTTCTGAACAGACGGCCAAAATCAGTCACCCAGGATCTCTCCAGGTCCGTCGCTTCAAACTACGAAATGAATATGTAGGAGATTTGATCTATAACGATTTAATAGATGAGAAGCCTGGACGGGTATCGATTG
>JAFAXJ010000101.1 GCA_019241095.1 Verrucomicrobiota bacterium
GGTGAGTTTTGCCTGAAAAGCAAGACTTTAGGGGTAAGCGATTTGGGTAGAATGTTATAAAAACTAACCTTGTACTATATGTATGCTTAAACTTTTCAAGCTGAGATTATGCGGTTTGCTGATCTGTTGAGTTAATCAAAATGGCAAAGCACATCTTGGACCGCTTCAAACTTCAAGCTCGATCAGCACTTGTGACTGGCGCCGGCCAAGACATTGGTGAAGCCCTGTCGCAAGCTTTAGCTCAGGCGGGAGCAAATGTAGCAGTGGTGGATATAAATTTCGACAATGCAAAACGAGTAGCTTCATCACTGACGGGGCTCGGAACTCACGTAATCGCTGTCCAATGTGATGTCCGCGATAAGCACTCGATTAACGAAATGATAGGGGAGGTCACCACTGCTTTTGAAACCCTAGAGATAGCGTTTAACAACGCAGGCATAAATAGAAATTCTTCAGCAGAAGAAACTCCAGCGGAGGAGTGGGATGAGACATTTGCGGTAAATTTGCGAGGTGTATTCTTCTGCTGTCAGGCGGACGCACAGGTAATGCTTAAGAAAGGGTATGGGAAAATTATCAACACTGCATCGATGTCCAGTGTGATTGTGCCTCATCCGCAAAAACAAGCAGTTTATAATACTTCGAAAGGAGGTTTGGTGAATCTTACCAGAAGCTTAGCGGCGGAGTGGGGCGATAGGGGGGTGCGCGTAAATTGCATTGCGCCTCGTATACTTCGCACTAAGCTCATTACTGAATCGCCGGTTCTTGCTCCACTCGTTGACCGCTGGATGCAAGACATACCCCTTGGAAGACTTTGCGAACTAGACGAATTGACCGGAGCAGCCATTTACCTCGCCTCGGAGTGTCTGACTACATGACCGGCCACAACCTGATAATCGAAGGCGGTCAAATTCTCTGGTGAATTCGATTCTCGCGGCCATACGGTCGCAAACAATCCTATGTGGGCGCAAACACCGACGCGGAAAGTGCGAGGACGCCCACCGCTATGTCGTGCGGTTTGGCGGTGCCGCCGACCCGATTGGCATGCAAGAGCGTGCAGCTTAAAACGCAGGAGAGTACTCGTGTGAAAATAAGTTGTATTCTCTTAGGAATTGACATTTTAGTAAGTAAACCGATTTACTAAACCGGTTCATGCGCCTTGGAAAGACAACTATCCGAGATGTTGCGAAAGCCGCTAGCTTGTCACCAACTGCTGTGTCCCGTTACCTCAATCGCGCCATTGTCCTGCCGCCTGATTCAGCAGCCCGCATCGAGGAAGCTGTCCGAGCACTTGATTATCGACCAAATGGGCTTGCAAGAAACCTGAGTCTTGGCAAGAGCCACATCATCGGTCTGATTATACCCGAGATTTCGAACCCTTTTTTCGCGAACCTGGCTAGCGCCGTCGAAGAAGTCGCCTTTGCAGCAGACTATGGAGTTTTGGCCTGTAACACTCGCAATGATGTCGCAAGAGAATTTTCGTATTTGCGACTTCTATCATCTCGACAACTTGACGGTATCCTCCTGCTGACCTGTCAAGCCGACAATCCGGAGTTGCTCCCTTTGCTCGAAAAGAACCGTCCTGTCGTGCTCGTCGACGAGGATATCGAAGGCCTCATAGCTCCGCGAGTTTTCAGCGAAAATCGCTCTGGAGGGTACCTGGCCGCTAAACATTTAATCGATTATGGGCATCGCAGAATTGGCTTTATTGGCGGTCCGGAGAGGCTTCTTTCTTCTCGAGAGCGATTTGCCGGTTTCATTGACGCCTTAAAGGAAAATTCTACGCCAATCCAATCGGAATTTATCCGATTCGGACCGTACACAACGGACTTTGGTCGAGAAGTTGCGACCGCGTTTCTTAAGATGAAGCCTTCTCCCACCGCAATTTTTGCAACCAGCGATTATGTTGCCCTGGGCGTCCTTCATGCAGCACGAATCTGGGAATTCCAGTGCCAGGAAGTCTATCGCTAGTCGGCTTTGATGATATGACTTTCGCTGCTTTCCTGTCCCCTCCGTTAACTACGGT
>JAFAXJ010000228.1 GCA_019241095.1 Verrucomicrobiota bacterium
TTTAAAAAGAAGGTGCGATTGCACGGGAAAGCAACGCTGTGCCGCACTGAAGGCTCCCGGTGAACAACAACGGTCTTTAATGCATGCTTACTGAGGTGAGAAGCAAGGTAAATGCACTGATGCGGATCAAATCCGCCAAATCAGGAAGCGCTTTTTATCGTGCTTCGAACAACTGTGCTGTCACCTCAAAGAACCATGAGTTTTATCTGCCGCACTAGGTACGCTTTGAGAGGCTGCCTGATGTTCACTCGGAACCTCGCGCCGCATGGCCTTGATCTCCAGTGCGACTGGTTTAATGCCACGATGAAGCTTGCGCGGATTCTGTTGCAGCAAACGCCCGTAACTGCGATCTTAGCTTCTCATAGCGGCAGGTCGTCGCGGGCTCATGGATCAGCGCAGTTTGGGAACGGGTTCAACGACCCTTCCGGAAATGAATGAAAACCATTCGGGTCTTTGTCTCATCCCCTGGCGACGTGCGTGCGGAGCGGGCAATCGCGGACCGGCTGATTCGTCTGACTGGTCAGGAAATGGGAATCCCGGTCAGTGTTCAGTATTCCAGTCTGCTGCGAGACCAGCAATCTGCCCAGGCGCCAACCCCACCCGCCGATGCGGATCAGAATGAACTCGTCCTTTGCCCTTACTTTTGGGAATACCAGCGATTTTCTCCTGAACGGGGCTACCAGGACCAAATGCCGAACACTGCCGAATTCGATTTAGTCATTTGCATCCTCTGGTCGCGTCTTGGTACCAAATTGCATCCTCGTTTTCGAATGCCGGACGGAACCGAACCTCAATCCGGAACCGACTTTGAAATTGCCTGGGCGATAGAACAGAGCAGAAAGACGCCGGGTATACCTGCGCTGCATGTCTACAGGAATCGTAGCCAACCTAGCCCACCGCTCGATTCGCCGGAAAAGCTTGAGGAGTTTTTAGGACAGTGGAAGGCGCTTCAAGCATTCTTCTCGTCTTGGTTGAGGAACCAAGAAGGGCATTTTATTGGCGCGTTCAACAACTATTCCAGCCTCGAAGAGTTTGAGCGTCTTTTCCAAGAGCACTTCCGAGATTTCCTGTCGACTCAGATTTCCAGTGAACGCCGACGTAAATTGATCGATCAACTTGGGCGATCTCAGCGTTGGAAAAAGAATCCGTATCGAGGATTACAGGTTTTTGATTTCGAACATGCACCCATCTTTCATGGTAGAACGGACGCGATAGGGGCAGTCCTGAATGCCTTAACAGCGCAACTCAGGGTGCAACGGCCACTCGTGTTGATCGTTGGCGCCAGCGGCTCAGGCAAAAGCTCGCTGGTGCGGGCGGGTGTTCTTCCCTTACTGACGCAACCGGAGACTATAGAGGGCATTGGACTGTGGCGATGGGCCGCAACAAGGCCTGGAGCGGGAGGCGACGGGGATTGCTTTGACGCTTTATCGGCTGCGTTACTCGAAAGCTCTGCTTTGCCAGCCTTGAGGAATCCGGAGTCGGAAAATGCTGTTCGAGATCTTGCCAATCAATTAAGGGAACACTCGAAGGGTGTTGCGCTTCGAGTCCAGGATGCCCTTGATCACGCCTCACGCGAGTGGAAGATCCACCGGATCCATAGTGCAGAGGCACGAGAGCGGAAAATGAGAGAATCAGGGCGGTTACAGGACGCGGACCTGGTTCGACAGCAAATCAACAGCCTGGAGCTTCCAAAGACCCGCTTGGCATTGGTCATCGATCAGCTTGAGGAGCTGTTCACGACGGGCTTCGCGCTCGAGATCCGTCAGACTTATATAGCAGCAGTTGCTGATCTGGTGCGTACCGGACGCGTATTCATTCTGGCAACCTTGCGAAGTGACTTTTACTCTTGGTATCAACAATCTCCTGAGTTGATTGAGCTCACTCATCCGGCTGGACGAATCGACCTCCGGCCTCCAACAGCCTATGAAATTGGGATCATGATTCGGCTTCCGGCCGAAGCAGCAGGTCTACAATTTGAAAAGGATCAGGGTACGGGTCAACGCCTCGACCAAGCACTGCGTGACGCCGCTTTTGGAACTCCAGAGTCTCTGCCTTTGCTCGAACACGTTTTGTCAATGCTTTACGAAAAGCAGGTGGAACGAAATGATGGCTTGCTTCGATGGTCAGACTATCGGGAATTAGGGGAATTAGACGGTGCACTTGCCAAGCACGCTGAAACTGTATTCGCCTCACTCGAGTCCTCTGAAAAAGACGCTTTTCCTCTCGTGATGCGACATCTCGTTACGCTTGGACAGGGCGATGAGGAAATACCAAGCCGGCGCACGGTGCCCTACCGCGATTTCGTCGCGTCCAAAGCAGCAAAAGAGAAACAGACAAACGGCGCAAAAGGTTTCGTGGACCTCTTTGTTGAAAAACGGCTGCTTATCGCGGATACCGATCCTCAGGGAGAAGTTACAGTCAGCATAGCTCACGAGGCGCTGCTGCGAGAATGGCAGCGGTTGAAAGAATGGCTGAAGGAAAACCGCGAGTTCCTACGGTTACGGGATCGCCTGGATGCCAGCCTGAAGCTCTGGATCAGCCGCGGTAAACAAAAAGACGATTTTCTTGGACCTGGACTTCCTCTCGCCGAAGGCGAAAAGCTTCTTGCCAATTACCAAGCCTCCTTAAGTGCTAAGGAGATTACTTACATTCAGGCAAGTATTCTTGAGCGCAAACGACGTAAACAGCTCCAAGAGCGAATCCGTTATGGGGCAATGATGGCAATCGCAGTTCTCGCGATTGTCGCTGGCTTTCAATGGCTTCAGGCGGAACGCCAGCGTGACATTGCGATGCGGGCCTTTAAATCTGAAGCGCAGGTTACGGCGAAGCTGCAGGCTCAGTTACAGCAGGCCAGCTGGGCAAGCTTCAACCAGGGCGAGCGTCAATTTTCGCTGGGAGAATGGCGGGAGGGCATTGCCCTGCTCGCGCGTGCGATCAAGTTTAATCCTGCCAATGAAGTTGCTGCGGAACGCTTTTATCAGGAACTGATGATACATCGAGAGAAGGCAGTGCCTCCGCTGCTTGCTTCATTTGATCATCAAGACGCGGTCTATGCCGCTACTTTCAGCCCCGATGGTGCTCGGATACTAACGGCAAGCTGGGATAAAAGCGCGAAGCTCTGGGACGCGACTTCCGGCAAGCTTATTGCTTCGTTTGCTCATCAGGGACCTTTGAGCGCTGCGGTATTTAGTCCCGATGGCGCCCGCATTCTCACTGCAAGCGCAGATCGCACCGCAAAGCTCTGGGATGCGGCTTCGGGGAAGCTCATTGGGTCTATCGCCCACGTTGATAGAGTCAACACCGCAATGTTCAGCCCGGACGGCGCTCAATTTCTGACTGCGAGTGCCGATCATAGCGCCAAGCTTTGGGATGCGGCTTCACGAAGCCTCATTTTTTCTTTTGATCATCTAGGTGAAGTGACCTATGCGGCATTCAGCCCGGACGGCAAGCGGATATTGACGGCCAGTGCCGACCGGACCGTAAAACTCTGGGACGCTGCTTCCGGCCGACAAATCGCCAACTTTGACCACCAAGCAATCGTGTACCGTGCAGCCTTTGATCCGACTGGCCCTCGGATTGTTACCGCGGGAAGAGATGGATCAGCCAAGCTTTGGGATATTGCCTCCCAGGCCCTGGTTGGCAGATTCATGCATCAGGATGTCATTTACGACGTGAGTTTCAGCCCGGACGGAACCAGAATTCTAACGGCGAGCGCGGACAAAACTGCCAAGCTTTGGGATACGACTACGCGCAACCTGATTGCGTCTTTTGACCATCAGGATGCTGTTGTGCAAGCCGCGTTTAGTCCAGATGGTGTTCGGGTTTTGACGGCGAGCTGGGATAAAACTGCTAAACTCTGGGATGCGGCATCAGGCAACCTAATCGCCTCCTTTGCCCACCAGGACGAACTGAACGCTGCCAGTTTCAGTCCGGATGATGCTCGAATCCTTACTGCTAGTTGGGACAGGACTGCCAAACTTTGGAGCGTCTCCTCGGGAGAACGTATCGCCTGTTTTGGGCATCAGGATGGCCTTAACCATGCCGTGTTCAATCGGAATGGCACACGCATCCTTACTGCCAGTGCGGATAAAAGCGCAAAGTTATGGGATCCAGGCTCGGGCAAGCTGATAGCCGATTTTCGCCATGAAGATGGAGTCGTCCGCGTTGCCTTCAGCCCAAGTAATAATCAAATTTTAACGGCGAGTTTAGATCATACGGCTAAACTATGGGATGCGGTCTCGGGCAAGCTGATAGTCTGCTTCACTCATCAAGACGGAGTTACCGATGCAACGTTCAGTCCGGATGGTGCGTGGGTCCTTACGGCCAGCAAAGACAGAACTGCAAAACTCTGGGGTGCGACCGCCGACAGACCCCTTGCTACATTCAGTCATGGGGATGCAGTACTCAAAGGAATTTTCAGTCCAGATGGTACCCGGATCTTAACGGCAAGTGCAGATCGCAGCGCCAAGCTGTGGGATGCTGCCTCTGGAAAGCTCATGATGTCCTTTGATCACGAAGACGCGGTCTATGACGTAGCATTCAGCCCCGAAGGCTCACGTGTTTTGACAGCGAGCGCAGACCACAGCGCCAGACTTTGGGATGCTGCTTCCGGCAAACTCGTGCACTCTTTTGATCATGAGGA
>JAFAXJ010000476.1 GCA_019241095.1 Verrucomicrobiota bacterium
CCAATCAGGCTTTTACGAAAAGCGCAGCGAACGCACCGTCGATATTATCTCTCACTGGAAGAGATGATTTTGTTTCGATGAAGTGCAACGCTGGTTCAGTCTTACCGATGAAAGCTACTACGCTCTCATTTTCTTCTGGCTCGATGCTGCAGGTGCTGTAAACAAGGCGTCCTGTCGGTTTGAGATAGGGAACGACAGCACGCATAATTCGTGTTTGGAGCTGATGCATCTTAGGAAAATCCTGCGGTGTTAGTCGCCAACGAACATCAGTACGTCGCCGAATGACGCCTGTATTGGTACAAGGCGCGTCCACGAGAATCGCATCGAAGGTCTCGTACTCGAATGGGGGAGTTTCTTGAAGCCAGTCGAGCAAGACCGGGACGAAATTGGCCACACCCAGCCGGATTAGGTTGTGCTCCAAACGGGTCAGCCGCTGTTTATCGTAATCGATGGTCAGCAGCGACCCTTGATTTTCCATTTTCTGAGCCAAGTATGCGCTCTTTCCTCCCGGAGCAGCACATGCGTCAAGGACCTTCGCTCCGGGATAGGGATCAAGTAAATCACAGGCCAGCAACGTGCTCGGGTCCTGAACGTAAGCTACGCCGGAAGATATCCATGCAAGCGGAAGCCGGTCCACTTCGATGCAATCCGGGTTTTGATCCAGGGATTTTGCGCCGGGACAGCTGCCCACGAGCTCACCCGGAGTGACGCGTAACCGGTTTGTTCGGACGTAGATCTTTGCTGGTTCATTGTTCCAGACGCAAAGCTGTTCGGCGAAATCGCCACCGTGATCAGATTTCCATTTTTGAAGGAGAAATTCAGGATGCGAGTGGCGGATATGCGCGGGAGCACCTTCGAGCTTTTTAAGTACGCTCGCTTTTTCGGCAATACTTCTTCTTAGGACGGCGTTAACCAGTGTGCGAGCCGGGCCTGCAATGTTAACTGTTTCGAAAACGGCGGCATGGGCTGGTATGCGCATTTTATAGAGCTGATAAATGCCGAGCCGTAATACCTGTCGCGTAGCCAAATCCAGCCCGCCAGGCCGAAACTGCTGTATAACGAAATCCAGATAAGAAAGACTTCGGATCACGCCATAGAACGTCTCAGTCACAAACGACCGATTTACGCTATTCAAGTTAGATTCTTGAAGAGTCTGATGGAGAACATCGTCAGCGAATTCTCTTCCGGATTCCCAGCGTTGCAGCGCTTTCAAACAACAAAGACGCGGATTTTTGCCTGCCATACAGCCTCATCCAGTGTCGCCGGCGCAATCAAGGTGGAGGCGAAGTTTCGTTCTGAACTGCTTCGTAATTTTTCCACAGAAACGGCTTAAGCGCCAACGGAAATGAATCACTTAGACGCGATGGGAAGAGAGTGCTCGACAGAGCGCGTGCTCGGGTGCACTGGTATTGCTCGAAGATAGCAGAGCTCGACCGATTCGAGGGCGAGGATGGGGAACAGGACGAGGACGAGTATGAGCATGAGAAGATTGATCCACAATAGTGTGCTCAAAGTTGCGAGGGTAGGACTTTAGTCAGTTTGTGCCTTTGCCACGATCAGGATACAACCGGCGGCGATCGTCGACACTAAGAGCGGCAGCACGTATCGGGGCTGCGAGAAGTTGATCAAACAGGTCACAAAATAAACCAAAAAACCAATTCCGAAGATGCAGATGGCAATAATCGCGAGATCAAAAGCTAGCTGCCGCCAGAGTAATCGAATCCCGCCGATAACAGCAAAAATCAAACACCATGCGGCGATCGGGACAAAGCGCCAATGGCGAATAAAGTTGTCATGTGATGCGCGATAAAATGTCTGCTCAGCAATCGCAGGCCTGAAGATGATCAACGACCGCATGCCGTCCCAGGCATGTCCATCACGCTGAATCGGCCCGAGCGAAAAGAAGGTCGATTTTGGCCCCGTAATCGCAATATTCTGATCGGAGGTTGGATAGAAGCCTCTTAAAAAGTCCTCTAGTATCAAGCTAAGAAAGCGCCTATCGAATGTGCGATAAAAGCAAAGCGCAGCTTCAAGCGCGACTCGATCAACCTGAACTT
>JAFAXJ010000527.1 GCA_019241095.1 Verrucomicrobiota bacterium
GATGAAGACGGTTGCTGTTAGTCAAAGCATTGCGCAAACAGGTCGAAATTGAAAATTATCTCACGTGGCGACAATGGCTTTTATCGCTGGAGATGCTGCGCTGGTACGAGCAAAACCAAGCCACTGCTTGGTAGGGGTGGCCAAGAACCGGCGGCTGAATGCTTAAGCCAGGAGGTGCGAAAACAAGCTCTGGAGCACTACCAACAGAGCCAGTCTAAGCGCCGCCGGTTGGTCAAGCTCGCTACCGCAGCCAGGACAGAGGCTTGCTGTTCGCAGTATTGTACTTTTCTTTAAATTGTGAAAAATGCGATTTTTCGGATCTATGAACGCACAAGATCTTGTAAACGAAATTCACAACGAAAACATCGGGTCTGTGATCTTCAGGTACAGCCAAGCCAGAGATTCTACTGTGGAGGGTGCCGGCTTGAGCGGAGTATGTGAAGGAATGTGCTATAATTTTTTGAGATTCTATCTCTTTAAGCCTCATACTAGCTCTCCACTGCCGACAAAGCTTGAGGAGTTTAGGCGCAAGAAAGCTGCAGGCGGGTTAGCCGGGGGAGTCTTTGTTAAAGATGAATCTAAAGCTTCTCCCGTTACACTGACTGGGACAGAGATGTCGGGCGAGAGACAGGCTTCAAGCGGGATCAGGTTTTCTCAAGCGGTCAGAAATCTAGATGCCAAATTTAAAAAGCCACTCAGTGAAAAGGCCGAAGAGATCATTACCAATTCGTTCGATCAAGATGTCTACGGGAAGTTTCCGCTAAGCAAGTACACGCAAGAACTGCAAAACATCAAATCGCATTTGAAAGTACGCGATAGCAGCGCAAAATTCGTGTCAGACAATGAGGTGACTCTCTCGCATCTCGCACCGCTTCTGTTACGTGACAGCGTCAGAGAAAAGGTGATTGGCTTTGGCGAGATTCCAACAGGGCAGACATCGGAAGCTCGTGGACAATTTTTGGGGGAAGATCTAAAAGATTTTATCAATTTAGAACCACCGCCCGACAGGGTGTTTGCTATTTGCGATGTAAGTCGCCAACAATCCGGGCACGCAATAGCGTTGGACGCAAACAATCCCAATGGTCCAATAAATGTACTGGATCCGAACTTTGGTCTGATAAAGTACAATACCTGGGACAAACTTCAGCTGGGCTTCGGGAAAATGTGGAAACTATATCAGTCCACCTACGACCACTATACGTTGAGGCGCTATTCCCGGGCTTGAAGCCTTTCCTTTTATGATCAGGGGCGAATCGGTAGACGTTGTTATACCAGATTACCTGTAGATAATTCTCCAGTTTATTTCAAAAAATATATGTGTGTTCTCCAATACTTGGTTGCGTCCTTTTTTGGTGCCTATGCCATATAACGCTTAGACAATAGTAGTGAACCATGGCCATCTGTTGCTCCAAGGAAACACAGACGAAAGGCGTAAGCTACCGCTTGCGGCCACTGCTTCTCTTGGCTCTGCAGCACAAGCCAATACTAACGAAGCAATCGCATCCAAAGAGCAGGTTTGTGAATACGAAGGCTGGAGTTTACCAGTATCCAGGATCACGATGGCATGCGAAGACTAAACAGGGCAAGTATAAAGCTGGCAGGATGCGATTAAACAGGGCGATTGGGTTGCGAAAAACGGTCAGCGATAATCACGGTTTGTTCTATCCCCGGGTCGTATCTTCATAGGTGACGCGTGAACTATGAGATAAGTAGTCTTGCGGATCTAAAATTCTTGTCGTTTTGACCGTTCACGACAAATTCCTGATTCGACCAGTACTGCAAGTGACACTGACGCCCCGAAAAACCTGATTGAAGCGCTGCAGGGGCTTACCTTAGTATAATTCTTCAAATTGTTCGGAATACGATGGCTTATTTAAGAGCCGAATCAGTGACGTACTGATAGGCTTGCATCGAGGAATAGTGTCTGTGATGGCAAACGTGAATCTTTCCAGCAAGGAGCGGCAGATGCTGGAATCATTGGCAAGGAAATATACATCACCGTATTGTGATGTTGTGATGTGATCAGCGCAAAATCATCTTCCCCGGGATGAAGGACTCTTCAATGACGTGATCGCATCGCCGCTGGAATACGTCCGCATCAGATTGTCAGCAAGTGGCGTCGCAATTCGCTTTTGCCCGATTATCTGGCTTCGAGGCGCAGCCTCGAGGCGGGGCGTAAGGCCCGCTCCCCCCAGTCCCGTCGTTCAGGTTAAGGCACTCGCCTGCGAGCTTGCTTACACCCTCGGGCTCCCATTGTCTCGGCTCTCGGTTGAGGAAATCCGCCAGCAAGATATTTCGCAGGCCTAATCGCTGAGATCAGCGCGCTGCTTTGTGCAGTTGGCTCAGCAGCGATGCCTTGCGCCCCTGCAAACATCGAAGCTGAATCTTCCCACGCGATCCAAACTTCGCCGGCGAAGCCGGACCCATCCTCGATTTTTACCAACGTGCCTGGGAGGGCCTTCCACCGGGTGCCGATGATGACGTCATCTGCGGAGACGAAAAGACTAGCATTCAAGCCTGCCGCCGAAAACAACCGACGCTGCCGCCGGCCCCCAATCGCCCGACCTACGTCGAGCTTGAGTACTTCCGCCTGTGTATCTGAAATACTTTGTCGAGAAGCACCGTGCGAAAAAGCCCGCCCCAGACCGCGACGGGGTAGCGCGGCATATTGGCCGTGAGCCAGACAATCTGATGACGGGCGTGCCAGGCCATGCCCACTGAAAAGAGAGTATGATATTTCTGGCGTAAACGGCCATGGACAAGGAATGGAAAGCCATACACTCTTAATCCCTGAGTTGTTGGTTCGATTCCAATGCGGTGAATTCTAGATTATAGAGGATTACGACACTATAGAATGCATAATTAAAAGTGTAGCGACCTGATCATCTTCGAATCTGGTCCCGTCTTTCTGGGTTTAAAAGCGTGAATCGTAGACGTCCTTGTGCGGCCACCTCGATAAACGTTATCCGGACGGCAATGACCTAGGTCGCGAAAGCGTTTTAATCGCTAGAAGCCAACCGTTCTAGCTTTTCACAGAAACTTCCGACGAGGCCGGTTTCCAAGAATAGTCTGGCACCCGCATTGCGTGTAATCCATCAGCTGAAAGAACAAAGGTATAAAGAACGGTCATACTTTTCTCAACCTCTCGCGCACCTTGATAAGGCCAAACTGCCGTCTGGGATGGCGAACCCGAATAACGCGACCACAACGTCGACAGATGCCAAGAATGCCTTCCGGGTAAATGATCGAGCGGGCGTTGAATTCTATGTCAAAAAAGGATTGGAAAGTAAGAGTCAATGATCCAGATCTTGAGGTTAAAGCCACTGCTGCGAGCAGGATCTTAATCTTCACGGGATGTCAGATGTATTAGAACCCCTGAGCTCTTGATTTACTTTACGGTAATTTCAAAATGAACCCTTGATAACTGAAGCGAGACAGGCTCGCTGATAATCACTTAATCAAAACGAATGAGCTCAACACGTTACACAGGGGTC
>JAFAXJ010000662.1 GCA_019241095.1 Verrucomicrobiota bacterium
TTTCTCGAGGTATCCTTCTGCTTCGGTCTGCCCGAACTTGAAACGCGCGAGCACCAACTGATTGCGCGTTTCAAATTCGGCAAAATTGCCGCGAACGTGCTGGCTTACAATCGGTAGCAAAACAGTTTGAAAGACTGGCTCCGAGACCAGACCTGGTACCTGTAATAACGGAAACTTTTCTTTGAACAATTTTCTTAGCCATCTTAAGAGATGCCATTCCGAATCACGCCTGATAGCCACTGCAACCTCTCTGCCATACTCGACTCCCTCTTTGGACTTGAACTTGCAAAGATTTCCGATGCCGATACCCGAGAGGCTTGCTGCAACTGACAGCGCTGGCCTCCATCGTCCATCTGCCTTTCTCGCCCACAACTGCCCCAGTGTTGTTTTCCCGTGCTCCTCCGGAATTTCCCATTCACCACGCGAATTAAGTATTTCGGTCCGCTGGCGACGAACAAAGCGGCCGCGCTCGACATCCACACGCAATCCGCAAGGTTGGGTCCCGGTTTGATAGAATCGCTCAACTCCGATCGTAAGCTCTTTGGGCGTGAATAGCCGCCGTGAAAGCTGCATTGCTTCCGCAAACGGATCCGTTCGCCTCAGAGCCGCAGCTTGCATCAGTGCAATGAAAGAAGGCCAGTCGATAGGTTCAGCTCTTTTCAACTTCAACGGATAAGCCTCGTGTAATCGAGGAACGTCAGGAGTCACTAAAGCAAACCCGACCTCGTCGAGCCCGCGCCGTCCTGCGCGACCGAACATCTGCAGCAGCTCGTCAGGGCGAACCTGTCGCTGAAAATTGTTTACGAAATAGTGAGCTCCGGTAATCAAAACCGAGCGCATAGAAAAGTTGATTCCTGCCGCCAGTCCCATCGTCGCGACAACTACTCGGAGTTGACCACGCTTTGCAAGTGGCTCAATGAGGCCAGCTCTCACTGCATAACTCAAACCACTATGATGATAGGCAATTCGATGCCTGAGCAATTTGGCAAGCGGCTCGCCCGCAGCTAAAGCCTGCTCATTACTAAGGCTGAGAGGTTCATCATTGGTTAAAGCTGCAGAAAGAGTCTGGGCTAGCTCCTCAGAAGCATTTCTTCGCGGAGCAAAAATCAGAATGGGTCCCATGTCCGCCAGGAGCGCGCGGGTTATAAGCCGGGGCCAGAAAGAACGAATGAATTGCGGGGCCTGAATCGGTATGTGGTTCAGCATGATTTCTTCCAAAGGAACCGGCCGGTCCCGGTGGATAATCACTTCCACATTGCGACCGATACGTTTGAGCCAGCTGGCGACGTCCTCGGGATTAGCAACGCTGCCACTCAAAAGAAGAATCTGGGTATCTGGCGGAGCAAGCGAAAGGATGAGCTCGTAGTTCATTCCTCGAACCGGGTCAGCCAGGAGTTGATACTCATCTACTACGAGCAACTTGGGGCCGTCTTTTCTTATAAAACGGCTCTTCTGGGTTTCCAGTGTCGCAACAACAACTCGGGCATTCAGATTCTCTGCCACGTCGCCCGTAGCGATACCCACGTCCCAGCCGCGCGCTTTCCATTCTGCTAGCTTATCGTTTGCCAGGGCACGGGTCGGAACGGTGTAAACCGCCTGCCCTTTGATTGAATCGTAAAACAGCTCAAAAATGTACGTCTTCCCTGCACCAGTAGGAGCATGAACGACTAAATCCCTGCCTGCGCGCAGCGCATTTACCGCGTCCTGCTGCCACTGATCTGGGATGATCAGGTTGACCATCGCAAGCTATGTTCGATAGCAACGGGGCTTGAATCAAATGGAAACCGTGAATTGGCTAAAATCTGACAGCCAGCATGAAGCACGAGCAAGGACAGTGTCACTTTCTGAACAAATGCTGAGCCTAGCTGATTCAAAATTCCCGTAAGCTCGCCTTGTTGCAGTTGGCACATCAGCTGCTCTGTTCCTCTCCGGCTTCATTCGGGGAAGTCCGAATGTGAATTCACGAACCCAGCTTAGGGGAGTGGATCATTACGGGATGACCAGGTGAGACAATGATCCATTGAGTATGGGGAACGTGAGTGCTTGCGAGGAGGTGGACTTGGAGGGAGTCTCACTTCCTCGCGCCATTTTTACCGGCATGCAGAGTAGCAAAGCCGCCCAGTAGGTTACGTTCTGAGTGGCAACCCTACTCTGCATCCGGAGCAGGCATTTGTGAGACCATTTGTAAATTTTTCATGAAATCGTGTATGAAAATCGATTGCTTCGAAGAATTCTATCTTTGCAGCAAAGCTCATCTCGAAAAGCAGCTCACGACTGTTTGTTTTTCATGAAAAAAATCGAGGTGATCATTAAGCCGTTTAAGCTCGAACAGGTTAAATCCGGATTAGCCGAGCTTGGAATTGAAGGCATGACAGTTAGCGAAGTGAAAGGTTTCGGTCATCGCGATTTCAAGAACCGTGCAATAGGAAACCACGGGCGGTTATCTTTCTATCCCCGTTTAAAAGTCGAACTCATCGTTAAAAACGAATTGCTTGGTTCTGCCATTGCTGCAATAAAGCAAAGCGCCAGGACCGGCACACGAGGCGATGGCAAGATCTTTGTTCAAAATCTCCTTGAGGTCATCCGGATAAGAACGGAAGAACGAGGCGAACAGGCGATCTAAACCTCGCTTCGGGCATAGCCCACAGTCATCATATCATCTACCATTGCAATCACCTATGAGCCCTGGAGAAGTCACTACATTAATCAAAGATAAGGGAATTAAACTAATCGACTTCAAGTTCACCGACTTGATGGGAACTTGGCAGCATTTCACAACAACTTTAAACGAATATAATGACGAAATCTTTACTGATGGGCTAGGCTTTGACGGCTCGAGTATTCGAGGGTGGAGGGTTATCAATTCAAGCGACATGTTGGTGGTTCCCGACGCTGGAACTGCATGGATCGATCCTTTTAACGCCGAACCTACTCTTAGCTTAATCTGTACAATCGTTGATCCGATCACGCGGGAACCTTATGATCGTGATCCTCGCGGCGTTGCCGAAAAGGCCGAGGCATACCTGAAAGGCACGGGCCTCGCGGATACCGCCTACTTGGGGCCAGAAGCTGAATTCTTCATCTTTGACGATGTTCGCTACGATTACACCGCAAATGGCTCGTTTCATAGCGTGGATAGTGTCGAAGGGATTTGGAATTCTGGACGCGAGGAATTTCCTAATTTGGGATACAAAATACGACACAAAGAAGGTTACTTTCCTGTCGCGCCGACCGATACGCTTCAGGATATCCGAAACGAAATGTGCCTTGAGCTTGAAAAGGCTGGCGTTCCCATTGAGCGACAACATCACGAAGTCGCAACTGCAGGCCAAGCCGAAATCGATATCCGATTTGCTTCGCTTAAGATAATGGGTGACTGGATGATGTATTACAAATACATCCTTAAGAATGTTGCCAAAAAATATAACAAAGTGGTGACCTTCATGCCTAAACCCTTGTTCGGAGACAATGGTTCGGGAATGCATACGCACATGTCGCTTTGGAAAGATGGGAAACCGCTCTTTGCAGGTGACAAATATGCCGGCCTAAGCGAAACGGCGTTGTTCTACATCGGTGGCATTCTGAAGCATGCTCCCGCTTTAACTGCCTTCACGAACCCAACCACCAATAGTTATAAACGTCTAGTCCCCGGTTTTGAGGCGCCTGTGAACCTTGCGTATTCGGCGCGAAACCGGTCCGCTGCCGTTCGCATCCCTACGTACTCCGCGAACCCGAAGGCGAAACGAGTTGAATTCCGAACACCCGATCCGGCAGCGAATGGCTATATCGCATTCTCAGCGCTTCTATTGGCGGGTCTGGACGGCATTCAGAATAGGATCGATCCCGGAGATCCCTTCGACAAAAACCTTTATGAATTACCTCCGGAAGAGCTAGCTAAAGTTCCAAGCGTGCCTGATTCATTGATAGGCTCAATGGAAGCACTCCAGAGCGATCACGAATTTCTGCTTAAAGGTGATGTATTTACGGAGGATTTTATCTCTAACTGGATTGAGCTGAAGACAAGAGAATATGATGCTCTGCGATTGCGGCCGCATCCATACGAATTCTACATGTACTTCGACGTATAACTTACCTTAATCTTTGCGATGCTCTAAAGCGTCCGGCGTTGCTGTCGGACGCTTTTTTTGATTGACTGGATCGGTCTAGCTAGGTTTTTGACCGAATAACCTGGCCGATGTTTCACTTCCTATTAACTGATGCTACTCTGCCACAACCAAGGAGGCGCTTATGAGATTGCTTGCAGTACACCCGAGCAGCTTAATGTATTCACGGATTTACCTGCGGTTGGAACCACTTGGATTAGAATTAGTCGCGGCGGCCGCTCAGAAAGCGGGTCACGATGTGCGGTTGGTTGATCTCCAGGCCGAAAGTCATCGTGATTATTTACGGTTAATCAATGAATGGAAACCGGAAGCGGTCGCGTTTTCATGCAACTACCTGGCAAATGTGCCGGAAATTCTTGATCTGGCAAAGGCCACTCGAGAACGAAGTCCTGGGTGCGCTATCTTCATCGGCGGACACAGCGCATCCTTTATCGCTGACGAACTTTTGGCACACGCCGATGGAGCCGTTGATGCCGTGCTCAAAGGCGAAGGCGAGCCTATTATTGTCCAAACCCTCAATGCTCTGCAGCACGATCCCCAAAGTCTGCATTTGGTGCCTGGAGTTCAAAATCTGAAGGGCCAAGGAGCACGTCCTCTTTTTGTTTCAAGCTTGGATGATCTTGTTCCGGCGCGAGACCTCTTGAGGAATCGCCGGCGCTATTTCATTGGAACTCTTGACCCTTGCGCCTCGATTGAGTTCAGCCGCGGTTGCCCTTGGGACTGCGTATTCTGTAGCGCGTGGACGTTTTATGGCCGGAGCTATCGGACCAAATCTCCAGAGTCTGCAGTAGAAGAGATTTCCAGGATTCGTGAACCAGGAATTTTTTTGCTGGACGACGTTGCTTTCATTCAGGCGGAACATGGGATGCGCATCGGAGAGTTGATTGCCAAGCGTGGCATCCGCAAAAAGTATTATCTCGAAACCAGAGGGGATATTCTGCTCAGAAACAAGGAGGTTTTTCAGTTCTGGCGCAAACTGGGCCTTGAATACATTTTTCTGGGTTTGGAGGCGATTGACGAAGACGGGTTAAAACGCTTTCGCAAACGTATTACGCTCTCCAAGAACTTTGAAGCCTTGGATTTCGCTCGATCACTCGGCATGGCAGTAGCAATAAACATCATTGCAGACCCGTCCTGGGATACTGAACGGTTCAGGGTCGTCAGACAATGGTGTATGGAAGTGCCGGAAATCGTGAACATCAGCGTCAATACTCCGTATCCAGGCACTGAAAGTTGGCGAACTGAGGCCCGAAAACTCTCCACGCGGGATTACAGGCTTTTTGATATTCAACACGCGGTACTACCGACCAAATTATCGTTGCCGGAGTTTTATCGGGAGTTGGTCGAAACTCAACGGGTGCTTAGCATCAAGCACTTGGGTGTAGCAGCCTTGAAAGAGACGGCGCTATTAGCTGCAGATCGCCTGATGCACGGGCAAACGAACTTCGTCAAAATGCTTTGGAAATTCAATAGCGTGTACGACCCAAAGCTCCAGGTAGCTGATCATCAGCAGCCAGTAAAATACAGCATCAGCCTGCCGCCGCCGGCTGTTCAGAGGCTGGATCGGAACTCTTATTATATTCACTCCGCCAAAGGGCGCCAAGGACGTCAGATCGATAACGAAACAGAAGCCTTTGTCGACTCGACGCGAATGGGTGCGGGCTAATGGACCGGCGCCCCGGTTTCACTCCGACCTCCTGCAAGTCTCAAATATTGGTCCGCCACCCTGGATGCGCTGAATTTCTCCAGTGTGGCAGCGGCGCCTTCCGAGAGCTTGTGCCACAGCAGGTCGTCACTCAGCAATTGATCAAACGCGTCTCGCCGGGCAAGTTCCTCGTCAACAAGGA
>JAFAXJ010000289.1 GCA_019241095.1 Verrucomicrobiota bacterium
CATCCGGCTATAACGCATTTTGTTGTTCCACTTGATGATCTCGATGCGCTCACGTCTTTTGGCATGCTCCTCTATCCAAGCGGCCACTTCTCCATCGCTTGCCCCAGTAGCAACAACTTCCTTGAATTTGTTTGCTGATATCTCAGCAAAGTCAAAAAACATGTTATCAAGGGGACAATCAAAGTGATACTCCCCGATCGTACGGGCAATCTCAGCGCGACATTTGTCTAAGGTCCGAGCCGCAATAACATAGCCTGCTAGTGTTTCCCGCGGACTGCGCGGAAAATCTTTTGTGAGATCCTTTGCCGGAACCGAGACGTTGGTGTTTGTACTCATGAGGCTGAATCTGCATCAACTAAGGTGGCTTGGATAACGGCGAACTCAGGCCCATCCTAGCCTTCATCACACTTATGTTATACAAGGCAGAGCTACACAAATGCTAAAGACTTTGTTCTTATTTTTGGCCGCATTCGTTCTGTTGCCCTGTGTTTCGAGCACTGCACCGGTCGTTAACCTCTCGGACGAGGATGCAAATAGAATCGGGAAACTGATCTGGAGAAACGAATCGGGCGGCTCTATCGATGGTCTCACCTCCTGGAACAAAGGGGAGGGTTTCGCTTCTCTGGGGATCGGCCATTTTATCTGGTATCCAGCCGGTGAGCAGGGCCCATTTCAAGAGAGCTTTCCGAAGCTGGCCCGGTATCTACAGTCACAAGGAGTCGCAATTCCAGACTGGTTCTTGGGACCGTGTCCTTGGGGAAGCCGGGCGAACTTCTATGCAGATTTCTCGGATCCGAAAATGGCTCAATTGAGAACAATCTTGTCCAGGACTATTCCGTTACAAGCTCGATTTACGGTAACGCGACTTGAAGAAGCGCTTCCGAAAATGCTCGAATCAGCACCTTCGGACAAACGAGAGATGGTTGGCCGGAATTTTCTTAGAGTGGCAGCCGAGCCAATGGGTCCCTATGCGCTGGTTGATTATGTGAATTTTAAAGGAGAAGGGACCCTGTCCAGCGAGCGATATCATGGCCAGGGTTGGGGTCTGCTGCAAGTACTAGAGTCGATGAACCAGGGCCCCGCTTTAACCGAGTTCCGCCAAGCTGCTGATCGAGTATTGACTCGCCGGGTTCACAATGCCCCTCCAGGACGGAATGAGTATCGCTGGCTGCCAGGCTGGAGAAATCGTCTCGAAACCTACAGATAAGGTTTTCTCGTTCGTGCTCGTCGTCGCCCTCGATCTTCAGACTCCTCCTAAGCGCCCGGTCGCCCGTGACGGGGCGGCCGTCCCTTATTCCGAACCGTTGCTTTAGCAGCCGATCGGAGTTCGTTTGGGAAGCCGCACCAGTAATGGAGACTCGAGGAGGAGATGAGAATCAGACGAGGACGAGACCTAGTTAGGCGTAGACCAGAAGGTGAATTTCTTCGGGCAAAATGTCGGAGATGTTCCGGATGATATTCCCTCGTAAAAGGTTGACCAGCATGTTTCTTTCTGGAGCTCCCACGATCAAGTAAGATGCGCCAACTGTGGCCGTTATATCTACGATGGTATCGGCTGCAGAGTCGCTCACAGCAAAACAGGGAAATAGCGTGTGACCATTTGCTTTCTTGTTTGCATACGAGAATATCTCCCGGGCTTCTTCATCCTCAGTCCATTTTCGTTTGCGGTCCCCTGGCGCCATGACAGGCTGTTCTCGCACGAACAGGAGATATAACGGCCGATCGGTTTCTTTCGCTTCCTCAATCGCGAAGTCCAGTGTCCGTCCAATACCTCGTACGGCGCAAAGCATGGGTGGGCCTGACGAGTCGTGAGCTGGGGGTGGAAGGGTTAAGGAAACAGATTCCAGTTTCCGGTCGCTATTGATCGCAACAGCCAAAGCCTCCTTCTTTTGAGCTCGCTCTGCCGCAATACCTCGCATGATAAGACCAAGCACGAGCACCACGGTGGCGAAAAGCAATGCGCTCGGCTTGAAGACAAACAACGAGAACTCAATTGAAGCCATCACCAGAAAGGTGAAGAACATGAGGGCTCGCTCCCAAACCTTGAGCACAAGCTTCCCGTCGGTAGAGGTTGCCCCGAGGTTTGTGGCAATTGCGCCAACCACTCCGACTGCATAGAGGTCGGCAAGCCCTGACACGTCCCGCACTGCGATGACCAAGGCAGCTGGAATTACGGTAGCGACAATCAATCCCCAACTCGGGACTCCAAATCGATTCAGCTTTTCAAATTGTGGCGGCAGCTCTCGATCGCGCGACATCAGAAAGGAGATAGCAACGAGATCCACAATTGCGGTGTTGACGGCTGACAGCAGCAGAAAACCGATTACCACCGAGACAATGACGGCCGCGATATGTCCGACAAGGTGTCCAAATGGGGCGCCCACAAAGACCTGGGCCATGAATCGAAGCATATAATCTCGCACATTGGGATTACCCGGTGCGTTCACCTCACCGTTGCTGGCCTCGAGTCCAGGAAGTGCGTTCATAGCCAAGCCCAGAAGTGCCGTAAAGATACAGACCTCGAGCATGACGATGAATAGGGCAGGAGTTGAAGTCTTTGAAACACACGGGTTCTCATCGGTCGTGCCAGGATCGAGCTGCATTACGCTCGTAGCGTTGGCTATAGCTTCCACCCCGGAAAGGGCGAGAACAATGCCCACAAACCCAGCCCAGTTGGTTGTGAAAGACCCGGAGAGCGGCCTTAAATTATTCCAAGCCGCTCCGAGATGAGGCAGCGAGAATAGCGCCAAAAGAACAACCACCAGGCAAGTAGGTACCGAAACTAAGAATGCTAGTCCACCGGTGTGTCTTGGGCCAAAATAGTTCAAGCAGCCAATGAACAGGATCACAAATGCCGCAAAAGCCTCCGGATGACGGACTCCAAGGTACTGAAACGCCGAGAGTGCGCTGATAGCTGCAGTCACAATATAATCGGCAACCAGAAGAAAGGCGCCAACGATTGAGATGATCTCTGACCGATGTCTGACACTTGCGTAGACACCGCCTCCGTCCGGATAGTGCCGGCATATTGTCATGTAATTTACCGCGACCAGGGCGGTCAGAACGCACATGGCGGCGATAAGCCAGAACGAGCTATGTCCTGCTACCGCGAACGCCAACCCGATGACATAGGCTTTGCTCGTGCCCCAATCTCCGTAAAGAATTGCGGCTGCCCGGGGTATATCGACATTGCGAGGCCGTTTAGTTTTCCCGACGATCATTTAACTCGTCCACCAATCCAGACTTCTTTCTGACAAGAGTTTGTCAACGGTCAATCGAATTATGAAAACTGATGGTCGCAACGAGAACCCGGTCTTTCAACTGAACCTATGAAAGAAGGCGTTGCCGAAGGTTACCAAGTCAGGGGCTAAAAGTAGAAGGCGAACCGGACGATGCTCGCAAGACTCCCAAGTTCCAACAAGCGGCATTTCGAGGACGCCAGGCAATACGCGAGCCCCGAAACGATTCGGGTAATAGTTATTTCCGTGTTCCTGTGGGGTCCTCACCCGGAAATTCGGATTTCTCTCCTTCATTCGAAGGTATAGCTCGAGGCTCAATGATTTCGTCTAGCGTCGGATCCTCAATCGGATCCGGATTGCTTTCTGGTTGTGTGCTCATCTGCAGGAATCGCGCCCGGCTATTACGGTGGATCTAGCTTAGCCGCAGCCCCGCATACTGATCTGTCATCTCCAGAGCAAGGCTCTGCCGTGCGTCACCGCTCAACGAAGCCGGCAATTGTTTGATTGGTTAGCTGATTCACCAACCGGTTCCGATGTAGATTGCTGGAAATCCCCCGAAGGTACCGACTTTGCCGCGACTCGGAGTATTCATAACAAGGAATCCGTCGTTGGATACCAATTGGCGGGTACGTGTATCAAAAAGAAGAAGGAATTGCACTTCCCGGCTTGCTCTATCCGTAAGACTCTCACCTTGTTCGCCGCCAGTCAGCATGCTCCCACTACCCATGCGTCTAAGAATACCGCTTACCTCTCCCGCAGTTAACACATAAGCTTGGACTGCCACTAGCGGGTTCTGAGCGAGCAGATTTTGTCGTTTTGGATTTCTGCTCGCCTTCTCCAGAAATTTTTCCAAACGTTCACGTGCTAGTGCAATCTCCGAATTGTAAGGAGTAGCAGTCATTATTGCATAATCCCTGTCCAGGGAAGCTGCCGGCGCGTTGAACTGGAAAAGACACAACAAACTGATGAGCAAATATCTTTCTTTCATTACCTGATTTGCAATGAGTCGCAGAATTCGATGATCCTAAACAAGGTAAAATCGTTCCCGCCATCGAGATATCTATGATTCCAGCAAAGAAAAAAAAGCGAGCCCGGCGATTGGCCCGGCTCGCTTTCATATCTCGATAGACCTGTTATTAACCTAGCTTTGAGGCGACAAGTTTTTCCAGCTTAACGATATCCGCCGAGAACTTCCTAATCCCTTCCGCTGTCTTCTCTGTTGCCATTGCGTCTTCGTTCAATTGAAAGCGGAAAGTCTTCTCATCCAGAGTGATTTTCCCTTCGGCAGAGGCATTTGCCTTTTCAGGAGAAAGCTTTCGTTCAATCGGCTCGTTCGATTTACTAAGGTCCTCCAGCAAGTTAGGACTAATGGTTAACAGGTCGCAGCCGGCGAGTTCTATAATTTGGCTTGTCTTACGGAAGCTTGCCCCCATGACCTCAGTTTTGTACCCGTATTTCTTGTAATAATTGTAGATTCGACTGACCGACTGGACTCCGGGATCATCGGCGCCTTGGTAATCTTTGCCGGTGTGTTCTTTGTACCAATCGAAAATTCTCCCAACAAATGGCGAGATCAGCTGTACTTTAGCTTCCGCACAAGCCACAGCTTGTGGAAAAGAAAAGAGAAGAGTGAGATTGCAATGAATAGAATCATTGTGGAGTTGCTCAGCCGCCTTGATCCCTTCCCAAGTTGAAGCGATCTTTATGAGCACGCGCTCCCGACTAATGCCTCGCTTTTCGTAAAGTTCTATAAGCTGCCGGGCTTTTTTGATTGAGCCTTCAGTGTCAAACGAAAGGCGGGCATCTGTTTCGGTTGAAACGCGGCCCGGGACAATCTTCAGAATCTCGCAGCCAAAAAGAACGAGCAACTGATCGATGACTGCCTCAACCTTGGCAGCGCCGCCTAAAGCCGAATTCTTGAGTTCGGACACGGCCTCGTCGAGAAGGTGACCGTAGTTCGATTTTTGCGTTGCAGCTAAAATCAAGCTCGGGTTGGTAGTAGCATCCTGCGGTTTGTATATCCGCATCGATTCAAAATCACCCGTGTCAGCAACGACTTTGGTGAACTGTTTTAGCTGATCGAGCTGAGAAACTTTTTCCAGAGTGGCAGTGCTCATATCAATCTTCACCCAACGCCTTTTAGGACGCCAGTTCAACTAGTTTTTGATTTTTGAGGGCGAAAGAAGGCATCAGTGGCCAGTTGATAAACTTGCCGAAGCGGCATGCCTGAAGATTCAGCCGCCTTTTTGCATGATTCAAATTCTGGCGAAGCTTGCAAGAGTTCATCTCCAAGCCGCCCTATCTTAAGTTCGATCTCTCCCGCCGGAGTTGAAACTTTGACGATATCGCGTTCGAGCATGAGCCGTTCGACTTCACGGTAACGCAAGCCAAACGTCGTAGTCTCTTGAAATAGGATCCGCTGAATCGCGTCCAGGTTGGAGCGATCAACAAGAACAGTGATCAATACGCCAAGCCGGTTCTTTTTCATGTGAACGGGCGTGAAATAGCTTTCTGCAGCCCCTGCGCGAAGCAGTTTATCCATCGTATTGCCTAAAATCTCTGGAGAAAGGTCATCAACGTTTACCGAAATCTCGAGGATCCTATCCGTTCCAGTCGAAATTGGCTGATCCGCGAGAACTCCTCTCAAGGCATTTGGACGGTTCGGCAAATGACGGCTCCCCAGACCGTATCCGATCCGCTTGGGCGCTAGCGAGGGCATGATGCCTACCGACGACTGAAACTCGGCTACAAGAGCAGCTCCGGTCGGTGTAATGAGTTCTTGTTCCACTGCAATCTGGCTGATCTTTATTCCTTCAAGGATTTGCAAAGTAGCTGGCGCAGGGATCGGTAAGGTGCCGTGAGCGCATTCGAAGGTCCCATGTCCGTCGA
>JAFAXJ010000333.1 GCA_019241095.1 Verrucomicrobiota bacterium
TGAACTGCTTCGTAAGCTGCTTTTCGTTCCATGCCTCGATTTGTAAGTTCCAAAAGTATAGTCTGGCTGAAAAATAGCCCTTTCGTCAGATCCAGATTTGCCTGCATCCGGTCCGGGTAAATCTGCAATTCAGAAACCAGCCGGGTAAGCGTCGCAAGCATGTAATCGAGAAGAATACAGGAATCCGGCAGAATGATCCGCTCAACGCTGCTATGGCTAATGTCGCGTTCGTGCCACAGTGCCACGTTTTCGAGTGCAGCTACGGAATTTCCTCTCAGAATCCGGGCCAACCCACTTAATCTTTCGCTCGTAATGGGATTTCTTTTGTGTGGCATAGCTGAGCTGCCTTTCTGCCCTTGATCAAAAAATTCTTCCGTCTCCAACACTTCAGTCCGTTGCAAGTGGCGGAATTCAGTCGCCCAGCGGTCAATACTTGATGCTATAACCGCTAGCGTCGCACTAAATTGGGCGTGGCGATCTCGCTGGACTATCTGGGTGGAGAGCGGATCTGGAACCAATCCCAATTTTTCGCACACGAATGTTTCCACCTGGGGATCTAAGTGGGCGTGGGTCCCGACCGCTCCGCTAAGCTTGCCGATTCTAATTTCTTCGCGAGCAGCTCGGAGTCGTCCTTCGGCGCGCCCGAACTCGTCAAACATTAACGCCATTTTTAATCCAAATGTGATCGGCTCTGCATGCACACCATGGCTGCGGCCGATCATCGGCGTGAACTGGTAGGTACGGGCCTTCTTCGCGATCGCGTTTCGCAAGCGGACCAGCTCGTCCAAAAGGATGTCAGATGAACGTACGAGCTGAATCGCAAGGCTCGTATCTAGAACATCTGATGAGGTAAGGCCTTGGTGCATCCACCGAGCTTCCGGCCCTACGAAGGCAGCCACGTTCTCGAGGAAAGCTATTACATCGTGATGAGTCCGTTTCTCGATCGCCAAGATTTCAGGAACAGAGAACCTGGCGCGATATTTAATTGCCTCGTAGTCAGCTTCAGGGATAAGCCCGAGCTTAGCCATGGCTTCACAAGCTGAAACTTCGATCTGAAGCCAGATCGAATATTTAGTTTCGTCCGCCCAAATCGCACTGATTTCCGGCCGGGAGTAGCGCTCTATCACGCTGGAATCTACTGCTAAAAGTTTCGAGACAGCAAGAACCGGAGTTGTCCGTATAAAACCAGACAGAGCGCTGAAAGTTTAACCCACTGAAAACGCCCGCCAAACGTGAGGTCTGGCTCGAATCAGTCAATGACTGTTTTGGTTTAGCCCGGGAGAAATTGAGATCTGCCCTACCAAATGGTAAAAGAAATTAGTAGCCGCATCTCCCCGCGGGGTCTCGAGCTCAGGAAGCGCAAACTCCTTTGTACGAAGCATCAAACCTCAACTATCGAACACGAGCTCGAACTTTACGTCCGTTATTGAGTAAGCTGACCTTGCCTGAAGCCAGCAGATCTGCAACGGTTGCAGCCGTTTCCTCCTGAGACGCCGAATAAGAACTTACCGCAAGTATCAAATCACCCAAAGAAAGCTGCCGATGAGCAGTTTTACGCCTCTTAACCATAAATGTTTCCTCTATTCCTATTGGCATTGAAAGGATCATGTAACCGCCATTCGTAATAGCCGTACCCTCCTCAACGCCATTAACTATTCGTTTGATTACATAGACGGAGTTTCACAGCGGACGTTTAATTTTATTTTGTCGCGAAGAACTCTTATTTCAGTTGCTTTTTTTCACTGCCTGTGGATGCGTGTGCGTTCGCCGCTATGGAAAATTTAACGAAAATTCCGTGGATCATTCTTCATCTGAATTTGTACGTTGAGCAATTGGTTAGCAGCTATGGTTCTTGGATTTACGCTGTTCTTTTTATAGTGATTCTTTGTGAAACCGGTCTTGTTGTTACTCCTTTTCTTCCTGGAGACGCTCTGTTATTCACCGTCGGCACAATGACCGGCGCAGAAGGAAGCCTGAACCTGCCATTTACTCTGATGCTCTTGAGCTTGGCGGCAGTCCTTGGAGATTCCATCAATTATACCATCGGAGCCAGCCTCGGAGAGAGATTGTTCAAAGACCCAAACAGTAGGATCTTCAACAGGCGATACCTTGAGCAAACGCACCGGTTTTACGAAAAACACGGAGCGAAAACGATTGTCCTGGCCCGGTTCTTACCAATCATCCGGACCTTTGCGCCCTTTATCGCCGGAATGGGTTCGATGCAGTATCGTAGGTTTTTGAGGTACAATTTGGCCGGAGCCTTCATCTGGGTATTTAGCGTAGTGCTCTTGGGCCACTTTTTCGGTAAGATCCCGTTTGTTCAGAAAAACTTTTCCTTGGTTATAATTGCTATTATTCTCATTTCGATGATCCCTCCAGAGATTGAATTCTGGCGCGGATGGAATGATCGCTCCATAGCATAGTTTTTAACGATTGTGCTCGTCCTCGTTCCCGTTCCCCCCTCGTCCTCGAACTAAAGTGTGACCGTTAGGTCTGAGCCTCGATCCGGCGCCGGCTCGGATGCGACCTTCCGGGACTGCAAAGCAATGGAGATTCCGCTGCCATTGGCTCTGTTCTCGTCGCAACGCGAAGGATCCGCTTTTCCGTTAGCGGCTCGGCGGGCGCCTCGCCCTCCTCTGCTCCTGACTCCTGAACTTGCTAGTGCCCCGCCGGAGTGCAATTCTAAATAGCTCCAGGATCAAAATGGCTATTCTCGGCTGCATCGCGGACGATTTTACAGGCGGCACTGACCTTGCTAATAATCTCGTGAAGAGCGGGTTTCGCACAATTCAAACGATCGGCGTCCCGACTTCCTCTTCTACGTTGACGGACGCCGATGCGATCGTTGTTGCACTTAAGACTCGGACCTGCCCGGTGAACGAAGCGATTGCAGCTTCAAGAAATGCACTCGCCTGGCTCCAATCCTTTGACTGTAAGCAGTATTATCTGAAATACTGCTCGACTTTCGACTCGACCCCGGCGGGGAACATAGGGCCGGTTATCGAAATACTCCTTAAGCAGCTCGGAGAAGACTTCTCTATCTCCTGCCCAGCTTTTCCAGACAACGGACGCACTCTCTACCGTGGGCATCTTTTCGTGCATGACCAATTGCTCAACGAAAGCGGAATGCAGCATCATCCGCTTACTCCGATGACTGATCCGAATATTTTGCGCCTTTTGCGCGCTCAGACCACCCTCAAAATCGGTCTGATTCGTCTCGACACTATCAGAGCCGGATCGGAGGCTATTGCATCGGCCTTTGCCGTGGCAAAACGAGAGGGCGTTCGGATCGCGCTCACGGACGCGACCACAAATGAAGATCTGGCTGCCTTGGCAGCTGCAGCCTGTGATCTGAAATTGATAACCGGAGGTTCAGGTCTCGCGCTTAAGCTGGGCGACAATTTTGGACTGAACGTGAACGCTGCAGTTAAGCTTACCTCAGGTCGAACCCGGCGGGCTATCCT
>JAFAXJ010000065.1 GCA_019241095.1 Verrucomicrobiota bacterium
CTTCTTCAAACGCATAAGCGGCGAAGCTGCGGCTCAGACTTATGCTCTAGGGCTAAGCGTAGCGGTGACATAGTAGCGCTGCAGCTTCCGGCTCTCCACAGAGATTTATAGTTTTGCGTTTTGTTCCGCTCTCCATAATTCTTCCGATTCGATTGCCTATGTTTCCATCATCGGATTTTGTGAATTTGGACCAAATCGAACATCGTACGCTCTTCGATAATAGTGTGCAGATCTGGGACGTTCTCAATCAGATAGGAAGCTACCTCCGCTTTAGACTCAAACCAGCAATGTTCGGAAGATTGCTCGGACGCCCTTTCGTCAGCGAGAGCGTTTACGTTGGGCATGGCACTGTGATTGAAAATGGTGCGACCATCAAGGGGCCAGCTTGGATAGGAAACGAGTGCGAGATCCGCAGCGGTTGTTATATACGCGAGAACGTAATTATCGGAGATGGCGTGGTACTAGGTAATTCCTGCGAATTCAAAAATTGCATCATCTTCAACGAGGCTGAAATCCCTCACCTGAGTTATGTCGGGGATTCAGTGCTTGGCTACAAAGCACACCTAGGGGCCGGGGTCGTGCTCTCAAACGTGCGTCTGGATCGAGGTGAAATTATCGTCAAACATCAGCAGCAACTGGTTCCGACCGGCCTGCGGAAGTTTGGAGCTATTGTCGGTGATCGTGCCGAAATTGGATGCAATGCGGTGGTCAATCCTGGTTCAATCATTGGTCGCAGGGCGCTTGTCTATCCTTTAGCCCACGTCAGTGGTGTTGTTCCGTCTAATAGCATCTTAAAGGTTCGGCAAGACGCCCAGATTATCGAACGAAGGCTTGATTAAAAATCATTTCTTGCCCTTCGCAGTCAGATTAACATCATTACGGCTTGTTCGGAACCCATCTCTCAGACTTCGGCCTCGAAGTTCCAGTTCGGAGTCAAAACGATCCGGTGGAGTTGCTAACAGCTCAGCGGCGCCTGGCTCATAAACGGCTTTGGGCACCCAAACCGTAAGCCCGCCCGAGGTTCGGCGAGCTGTCAATTCAGGGTACGAACCAACGTAGTTGGGAAGCATCTTTTTCTCTTTAATCAATCTTTGCACACCAGTCACTACCCCGAAGGCTGCGATTGAACTGAAAAGAAAAACCACCACGCGAGAGAAAGTCAGACTTCTGATCGCCACAGCGGGGATAATCAAGAGATTCAGACCAAAAAGCCACAGCGTAGCCTGCGCAAATCGAGGATCCGGAGCAGTTAAAAACCAGAATACAAGACCCGCTCCAGCGGGTGCTAGAATAAGGAGATGTTGGAACCTAAGCTTTCCAGTTCCTTGCAACCCGATTACGAGAACCGCAAAAAGGCCGATTACCGACAGCAATATGCATATCATAACGAATGGGGAACTCGATGCCCGGCTGACCCAAGAGGATATCCAAGCCCATCCCCCGAGAGCTTCTGCTATTGAGCTTCCAGGAAGTCTAGCCCAAGCGATAACAGAGTTTCTCTCTAGCGCAACTCGATCAGGCGGAACTGCCCAATCGAACTTCCAGCCCCCAAGATCGGATGGGAACAATGGATACCCGCTGGTCACATATCCACAGACTACCCATGGAATAAGCGTCCAAACACCAAGCAGCACCCAAGGGATTATGAACCGACTTTGCATTGGAGAAACTGGCTTTCCGCCTCGTGAAGATAATCGCGGCACTCCCCCAACTCTAGTCAACGAGGAAAACAGCCGGCCCGATGCAAGGAAAAGTGTCACGGCGCTCAAGCACACATAAGAAAGCTTTAGTTCCATCGCGGCGATTGAGGCACCTGCACAAAGCACGAAGGCTTTGGCACTGCACCGAAGCTCGCTTGATAATAGTAACTGCAGAAAATACCTTGCCGCTGCTATCGCAAGCGCCGCGGATGCGATGTCGGGCTGCGGTGATGAAAGGCACGGCGACATGGTGAGGATTACCAAAAAAGTAAGAAGTCCTAAGCAAAACAAAGCCTCTGCTCCAAGGTCACGGAACGAAAAAGGCAGCCCTTGACTAATCACCCCGCAAATCACCAAAGTTGTGACTGCATTCGCGAATTCGCGGCCGATTTCCATCCTGAAAGGCGCGCCCAGGAGACCGGCTAGTGCGGTCAGTGAGGAATTGAAGCCTAGGCGCCCGTGCAAATTTGCAAGCCCAGGAACAGTGCCA
>JAFAXJ010000298.1 GCA_019241095.1 Verrucomicrobiota bacterium
GCGGACATTAACGTTAGCGAACCGTAACGTCAAACCTGCGTTCAATGAAGGGCTGGCCGGGCGTCCTCTGAAGGCAAGGCGTTGCTCCGACCGCTACTGGCGATAACACGATCACAGTCGTTTACGGCTCGGCAGCGCTTCGGTCCCAGTGCTTCATGGCTCGGCAAAGCTAATTAAAAAGTATCAGCTATCAGACTGTGTGTCCGACTGTCGGCCGGTGCAATACAATCCGACCGGGGGACGGTGCAGGTTCAAGACATAGATTGACTTTGGTGAGCGGCGGCTAATGAGAAGTCATCGGTCAACGCCTCGGGAAAAGAGTGAGCCTAAGCATCAACGAATGGAGTTTTGCTCCCGACTCCCTGCCTCCCGCCAATTACCTTGTCCTCTCTGCTAATCTGGCTCGGTAAGAGTCGAGAATCACGGCAAGAATAATCACTCCTCCTGTAATCATCTGGCGCACGAAATCGCCCACTCCCATCAGGATCAAGCCGTCGCCTAGCACACCGATCAAACAAGCGCCAAGAAAGGTGCCGATCAATGAGCCGCGTCCACCGTTCAAGCTGGTGCCGCCAATGATCACGGCGGCGATGGCATTCAATTCAAAACCGCTGCCCAGGATGGGACTTGCGATTGTAAGACGAGCCATATAGATAATGGCGCCTATCCCTACGGTGAGCCCGGATATCACGAAAGCGGCAACTTTGTAAAAAAACGTGTTGTGCCCTGACAAACGAACGGCTTCTTCATTGTTGCCGATGGCGTATATCATGCGTCCAAATATCGTTTGATTTAAAACGGCCCAACCAATCACTACCAGAGCCATGGCAACCAGGAATACTGCAGGAAGGCCAAAAAGGGCCGCAGTACCGAAATTATTGAATTGGTTGGGAAATTCGAAGAGCGTCCGCGCGTTAGTCACCTGCAAGGCAGCCCCTCTTGCCACATTCAGCATTCCCAGGGTTACAATAAACGACGGGATTTTCCAGTAACTGGCAATAAAGCCGTTCACGAAACCGCACAGCATACCCGTCGCTATGCTGGCAAGGGTTGCTAATGTTATCGCGGAAGCTACTGACAATGACTCGTTCTTAATAAAAATCCCGCCTACCATTGCGGACAGCGCCAAGACTGACCCCACGGAGAGATCGATCCCACCAACCAAAATGACAAAAGTCATCCCGGTTGCCATAATCAGATTGATCGTGATCTGAGTAAGTACATTTTTGATGTTGGACTCATCCGTGAAATGTGGCGCAAAGCCGGCAAATACAAGGATCATCACAAGCAGCGCAATCCCGATCCCAGCTTCCTGAAGGACTCGTTGAAAGATGAGAGATTTTCTTTTGGAAGGCCCAACTTCCTGTCTGAAGCCAACAGGCTGCATGCCCTTTTCTGGCTCACTTGTGACTTTTTGGTTCGGATTGCTCATCTATTCACTTTCTGGAGCGACGCAAGGGCTCCGTACTCGATCGGGAATCCTTCCATAAGACATGACTTTACATCATCAGAGGCTCCGATTGCATGCGCACAAAGTGCTTTGAGCCGGAAACGAAACGTTTTGTCAATTCAGAGACGACACACTGGCAGCTAGTGAAAGAATTCTTTCCTCGCTAAAAGCATCACGCAACACCTCGCCCGCAACACGGCCCCGGGAAAGGACTACAATTCGATCGCATAAAGAGACCAGTTCTGGAATTTCGGAAGAAACGACCAGAATGGCTTTTTTTCGAGCGGCGAGTCTGCGCAGCAGTTCATGAATTTCGGCCTTTGCGCCGACGTCAATCCCTCTGGTAGGTTCATCCAACATGAGAACCGCGGCATTGCGGAGCAGCCATTTGGCAAGCACCACCTTCTGCTGATTGCCTCCCGAAAGATCAAGTGTCGCCTGTTCAAGAGATGCTATCCGCAGATCTATTTCTTTAACCCAGCGCTGCCCCAGCGCACGTTCTGCGGTGCGATCGAGAAAGCCAGCCCGCGAAACCTGCGCTAAATCGGTCAGCGTGATGTTAACGCGGACAGCCATAGGAAGAACGAGTCCTTCCTCTTTGCGGTTTTCGGTAAGCAAGCACACCCCATTTTTTACAGCCTCGCTCGGATTCCGAAGAGCCACAGAACGTCCATCCCGGTAAATCCGACCGGCATCCCGTTGGTCAGCGCCGAAAATTGCGCGCAAGGTCTCTGTCCGCCCGGAGCCGACAAGCCCGGCAAGACCTACCAACTCGCCATAGTGCAAATCCAGATCTATCCCATGGGTGTTGCCACGATAACGCAGCCCCTGTATCCGCAAGGCCGGTGTTTCGTCGAACTTACGAGCCACAGTTGAATGGGTGGCCCGCACCGATTCAAGCTCGTGGCCGACCATTAAATGAACCACTTCAGCCGAGTTAGTTTTCGACACTGCCTTTGTGGCCACACGACTTCCATTGCGCAGAACCGTAACCGTATCGCACAATTGAAAGATCTCGTTCAGATGATGCGATACATAGATGATTGTCACACCAGTATCGCGGACATTTCGGACGATCTCAAAAAGTCTGCTGATCTCCGTTGTCGTAAGAGTTGCCGTGGGCTCGTCAAGAATCAATAAGCGCCCTGCGGTAGAAAGTGCCTTTGCAATCTCAAGCAGTTGGTTTTGTGCTACGCCCAACTGTTCAACACGGGTCCACGGATCAACGTCGAGCCCAACCTGCGCAAGCAGCGATGTCGTCCGCTCCTGGAGGTTTTTGCGATCGAGCAAGATTCGGTACCGGCTCGGCAAATGGTCGAAGAGCAAATTTTCGGCGACGGATAGAAAGGGAAGTAAACTGAATTCCTGGTAAACGACTCTTATACCCGCTTTGAGGCCGTCCAAGGGCGATTGCGGGCGGTATAACATACCACCCAGATACATCAAACCGGAATCCGGCACGTAAGTACCGCACAGGAGTTTTATCAGTGTGGATTTTCCAGCTCCATTCTCTCCAACCAACGCGTGGATTTCACCTTTTCGAACAATAACATCTACCGAATCCAGCGCCACAACGCCTGGGAAGCGTTTCGTAACGCGGCTCAATTCCAGGAACGGCGAAGGCGCCGTCCCTGGAGTTGGTGAATCATTTTCCACTCGCAGTGGCCAGGTTTCCACTCGCAGTAACAAGCTTGATCGGAGTCTTGATCCAACCTTCCAGCTTTTCTCCTTGAAGAGCTTTCATCGCGTAATCGATTCCGTTCGCGGCCATTTGGCTTCCGAACTGATCAATAGTAGCCAGCAGCTTTCCGTCTTTGAGAAGCGGTTGCACCGCAGGGATATTGTCAAACCCAATGACTTTGACCTGACCGGTCTTCCCGGCAGCGTCGATCGCCTTAATGACGCCGAGCGCCATAGAGTCATTGGCAGCCATCACCCCTTGAATGTCAGGGTGAGCGGTTAGCAAGTTAGAGAACACTGTGTTTGCTTCCTCCGTTTCCCAATGGGCGGTCCGCGAATCGAGCAGGTCCAGTTGCCCCTCTTTCACGGCATCGTCGAAACCGAGCTTTCGCTGTTGAGCATTATCCGCCCCTGGATTGCCCTCGATAATGACGACCTTACCTCCTGGACCGAGTGCTTTGGCGAGCACGTCCCCAGACATTTTTGCTCCAAGGCGGTTATCGGGCCCCACAAATGCGAGCGAGACTCCCGCTTGTTTTTTTGCTGCCTCGTCAAGCGCTACGTCGATATTGATCACAACAATGCCAGCCTGGATGGCGCGAGCCACTGGTGGAACCAACGCCCGTGAGTCTGCTGGCGCAATCACAATGGCGTTCACCTTTTTCGTGATAAAGTTTTCGACGGCATCGATTTGAGTATCAATATCCGTCTCCGAATGCATCCCGACCGGGATTAGGGTCAGGTCACCTCTTTCCTGAACGTGTTTTACGGCGCCCTCTTCCATGTCCTTAAAAAACTCGTTCGCGAGAGATTTCATCACAAGTCCGACAACAGGTTTCCCTTGCTGCTGTGCGTATCCGGTGATGACACCGGCGAATAAAAAGGCGAATGCTGTGGGTATCGCCCTGGCTATCAGTTTCATTCTTTTTAGGGGGTTAACAGTTTAGTTCGGAAGCTTGCCGGCAGGGATGACGACAACGCTAAGCCCAACATCGGAAACACACGCGTAGAACGCAGCGTCGACCGACCACTTACCAACCTCAAGCCCCCGATGGATATCGATCGGTTACTCCTGGAAGATAAAAAAGGTCGGCTCAGGACAACCGAACTAGGTTACGGTAGGGATGTTTGAGACAAGTCGCAAGAGTGATCGCAACCTTTGTTCACCTGAAAATGATTTGCGCGCTTACACTCCTTTTGTCGCAGAGACAACATGCGAGCTGAGCGCGCTGTCAGATTGTGTGTTCGACTACCGGCCGGTGGATTACAATCCGACCGGCCCACCGTTTGCGATCCTCAGCGCGCTACTCTGCAACCCGGATTACTACTTTTCCAAAATGAGCAGCACTTTGCACATAGGCATAGGCCTCTCTCGCATTATCAAAGGCAAAAACCTTATCGATCACCGGCTTGATATTCGATTGCTCAATTGCCCGATTCATTGCCAGGAACATTTCGCGACTCCCGACATAGATTCCGAAAACCGTTAAGCACTTGTGGACTACCGGAAAAATCTCTGATGGCGCCCCCCGTCCCGATAGGATCCCGATCAACCCTATCTTGCCACAAAATTTTGCTGCTTGAATCGATTGAGTAAATGTTCCTGCACCGCCGACCTCCACCACATGGTCAACGCCATCCCCGGCCAATCGCGCCGCCTTTTTCCCCCAGTCCGGATCGGACTTGTAATTGATTACCTCGTCCGCTCCCATCCTACGCGCACGTTGAAGTTTCTCGTCGCTGCCGGAGGTGACGATAGTTTTCGCTCCAGCCATTTTCGCGAACTGGAGCCCAAAGACTGAAACCCCACCAGTACCGAGAAGCAAAACAGATTCTCCGGGAGAAAGCCGGCCGCGGGTTATCAAGGATTGCCAAGCGGTCAGGGCCGCGCACGGGAGCGTCGCTCCTTCCTCGAAACTGTAACCAGCGGGAAGAGGTACTAACCCTTGTTCACGAAACGTGCGGTACTCAGCAAGAACGCCGTCGACGGCGCCACCCAATGCCGACTTATGCACATCCGCAGAAATTTCGCCGGCAACCCATCTTTGAAAAAAACAACCCGCAACTCGATTCCCGACCTGAAATTGCGT
>JAFAXJ010000123.1 GCA_019241095.1 Verrucomicrobiota bacterium
CTTTTGACAACGCACCCTAAACCGTTGCCGGAACAAAGCCTGAATTCGAGTATTCAGGAGGCGCGCCAATTGCTCACCGCCGCGCTTCCGTCCGTCTTCGACTATCTGCAACCGACGGATCTGGTTAAATTTGGGCGAGAATCGATTCAATGGGCAAAAAAGTATCTCAATAGCCGCATGACGTTAGGAGTTGCTTTGGAATCTCTTAATCGGGCGATTCATGAAACTTTTGTGTATAAAAAGGGAGCTACGAAAAGCTCAACGGATGTCGCTGTGGTGTGGCGCGAACGCATGGGGGTATGCCAGGACTTTGCTCATGTAATGCTTAGCGTACTGCGTGCTGCTGGATTACCAGCCCGATATGTCTGTGGTTATATCGAGACGGCTCCGCTGAAATCGAAAGGCCCGGATGGACGACGTAGGCTGATAGGCGCGGTAGCCACTCATGCCTGGGTAGAAGTCCTGGTTCCTGGACAGATCTGGGTGGCATTAGATCCAACGAATAACATCTGGTGCGGAGAACAACACGTTTCCGTTTCATTCGGGAGAGATGCGAGCGAGGCTGCTCCCATTAGAGGGACGTTCAAAGGGTCAGGACAGCAACTAATGAAGGTCCAGGTTAAAATGGTTAGGGTCGGGAAACCAATGGTCTCCAAACCGGCATAAGCCTGATCAAGCAGGAATGGACTTTCATGTAGAGGCATCCCGTTCAAAAGCGGTGCATTGCCGCCTTTTTTTTCCGATCCTATGCGGTTGAAAATCGAAAACTGGATACAGTACCGGTACGAACGGCCGGTCAGCTTTTCCCGTCATATCATTCGGTTGTATCCCAGGTCTGATCAAAAAATTGTCACCCGCTTTCTCCGGACCGAAATCAATTTGCCGAATGATGTGCAATATCGGCGAGACTTATTCGATAACCTTGTCGCGAGCTGTTTTTTACCTGAGGCCGGAGATGCTTTAGAAATTAAAGTGCAGCTCGAAGTTGAATTGTGGCCAACAAACCCTTTTCATTTTTTGTTAGCGCCTCACGCTGCGAAACTGCCCTTCTCTTACGACCCTGAAGAGGAACGAGTGCTTGCCCCTTATCGGGCGGTAAGTTCGCAAGAACAGGCCGATACGGAAATGCTCTGGCATCTTGATGGTTCCAGGGACACAGTGTCGGCGTTGGTGGATTTGGCTCGTACGCTCCACGCTGAGATCGGGTATGAGGTCAGGGAGGAGGGTGCAGCAAGAATGCCGGCCGAAACCCTCGCATTGCGGTCCGGCGCGTGTCGCGATATAGCTCTGCTCTGCGCAACAATCCTGCGTAAAGTTGGTTTAGCAGTGCGGGTCGTAAGCGGGTTTTTATGTGAATTCCAGGTTGCCATCGAAACACAACGAGCAGAACGAGGGCTCCACGCCTGGGTCGAAATATTCCTTCCAGGTGCAGGCTGGATAGGAATCGATCCCACCAACGGAACTTTCTGTGATCATCATTTTATACCGACTGCAGTCGGAATCAATATGGCTGATATCGCATCGGTTCAGGGCTCCTATTTTGGCAAAGAGGAAGGCAAGTTTACTTCGCGGCTCGATATGGGTTTGATCATCGAAAAGGAACTCAACACCGTTGCGGAAAGTGTTGAGAAAGCATTCTCCGACGAAGCTTTGCGTCTGACAATGGGCGCCGAACCGACGTTTGTTCCCATTGATACCGAAGCGCCCGAATGGAACTACGTAGCACTTGGCGCCTCTAAACTGGAATACGCGTACAAATTTGCGAATCAGATAATCAAAAAGACTTGGCCGGAAGCGATCGTGCTGTACACGCCGGGCAAGCTATATCCAGGAGAAACAAATCCACGTTGGGCAATTCAACTGCTTCAGCCTCCCTATCCGCTTGTTGAAATACATAACAGGAAAAAAGTTTTGCATAAGCCTGGCCGCAAGCTGCTTCACAGGTTCAAACAGCATCTGCTTCGAGAGTTCAAATTGGAAAATGTCTGGCTTAGCGCGTCAGAGCCAGGGGAGTCTCAAAACCAGGTATGGATTCTGCCCTTGGATCATCGCGAAGGTCGGTGGATTTCAGAGAAGTGGAATTTACGCAAAATAAAGCTAGTACAAGCGGAAGGGCCGGCTGGTCTACGTTTGCCATTAGAACAATTGGGCGCCGGCTTCACGAAGCGCGCTCTGGTATTGGAGGTGCTTGCAAACACTATTGATGTTTTCCTGCCTCCACTCCTTACTGAACCTTGGATTCAGTTGGTCAGAGCTGTCCATTCGGCTATCGGTCAAAGCTGTAGAATCCGATGGCAAGGTTATGTTCCCGTAGATCTTCCGGCAACCTGGAAACGGCTCGGTTTCAGCGCTGATCCTGGGGTTCTGGAAGTGAATCTACCCCCTTGCGATACATGGAAAGAGTTTCAGGAGTGGCTCGTAAACCTGGACGCTTTGTCACAAGCAATCGGTCTAAAAACGTTTAAAGCCCGGGCGTTTG
>JAFAXJ010000174.1 GCA_019241095.1 Verrucomicrobiota bacterium
GCGTACCTCCCTGAAAAGAAAATTCCAGTGACTGTGACGTCCGCCGGCAATATCAGCTCGCGAGCTTTTTGGATGAATTCTTTATTGTCCGGATTGCCTTCCGCCTTTTCAAGGTTTTGCTGAATCCGACTCAGGTTTCGAGGTGAATAAACCTGTATCGTATCCCCGACTGTGCATCCCAAATTCCCTGCTAACTCGGAACCGACAACGCAAGTGTCTCCAGAAAGGTCCAGTTCGCCGGCAACGATGAACTGCCCGAGGTTAACAACTTTATTTTCAAGTTCAGGAGCTATCCCTCGGAGCCAAGGAGCACTACGACGATCCTGGAATTGAACTATCGCCTGACCCTGGGCAAACGGCGCTGCTGCGATTACACCTGAAGTCTTTTCTATGCGCGCGAGAAGCGGGCGCCAGTCGCGAATAATCTCGTTACTCCTGACAATGATGCTCGCGTCAAATCCGATAATCTTTTTCTGTAACTCACGTTCAAATCCGGTCATCACCGAAATAACAATGATGAGTACACTGATGCCTAGAACAACACCGAGCACCGAGATCAAAGTGATCAGCGATAGAAATGTCCGCTTAGGCCGAAGATACCGAAAAGCCAGAAAGTATGCGAACGGTAGTCTGATCTTGTTAGCCATCTTTGGCGGCCGTTAACGGTTCAGAAAGCGGCTATAGAGTTTCAGCCGCGCAAGAATCACCACGTCGCGGAGAGCGGTATCGAGAGGCTTGCCACGTTCCTCCACCAGAAAGTTAGAATAAAGAAATGTAACAATGGTCAAAATGATCAGCAGCAAAAAATAGATGCTGAATCGATTGATCTCAAATGCGCCAATCTGAAGCTCGCTTCGCCCGACGGTGTCCAAAAAAATGCCCCAGAAAATCGGCGCCAGGCCCAGACTGACAGAGGCGAAAACCGTGAAGAGCGCGAAAAAGTGGGCGCGACCCATGATTGGCATCGTGTCCATGGCAATTCGGACATTTGCGATTGAGAATAGTCCTCCTGCAATACCCAGAGAAAGATAGCTTGAACCGACCAACCAATACGAAGCCGGTAAGATCGAACCGGAAATCAATGTCCACAGGATGATGACCCAGAGATAGAGAGCTAACGCAAGCTGTAGTAAAGGTTTGCTCCCGCTTCGATCGAGAACCAACGCGAAAAAAGGCACACTGATGAACGCGCCGATCGAGGCGAATGTGGCCGCCGCGAGTATCTGTCCCGGGCTAAATCCAGCCCGTCCATTCAGAAAGGAGACGATGAAGGCTCCGAGCCCGCCGATTACCCAGTTGTAAACCACGTTGAACCGCAAAAGCTTGAAAAATGGCGGGTACCGCAATATCTCAAGCCAAGGAACCGGGATTGCAGAGCTTCTTTTTTGTTCTTCAGCCGGGATATCCGGAATTTTTCGAATCGCGTCCAAACTGAATTTTGCTGCGAAGGCTGAGATCAAGAACAGGCATGCGAATCGCCATTGTTCTGATCCCGACCAAAGAATCAGGGTGGAAAGAACCGCTGCCATAAGACCACCGCATTGCATGCTGAGCTGATCAGAGCGGAGGAAGGCGCCTCGTGCACTTTCCGGCACCAAAGACGTAATCCAGGGAAGCCAGGCGCCGGTCGAAATACCTCGGATCACGTTAAACACGAAAAGACAAACAAGCATCAAAGCGATCTTGGCAGAAGGCTCTAGAAACGTGAAGAGGGGCAACGATGCAAGGGCAAGCAAGCTGATGAAACGAGAAAACCACCCGAACAGAACAAATCCTTTATAACCAAACCTCGTTATGTAAGAGGCCGTTGGCAATTGCAAAACCGTCATCATGGGCGCCAATGCAGCGACAATACCGATGGTCGTGGCGCTGCCACCCAAAGCTTTCGCGAATAGAATCATTGAATTGCCGCAAGCGATCTGGAAATTGAGAGCGTTAAAAAAGCTGAACCGATACGAATTGGTCGCTTCAGCCGGTACTGCGGAGTGAGCAACTGAAACAGCGGTCATTCGGCAACTCTTGGACGCAATTGGGGAAACAGGATGACATCTCGAATTGAATCAGCGCCGGTCAACGTCATTACCAGCCGATCAATTCCCAAACCTAGACCTCCAGCCGGTGGCATCCCATGCTCCAATGCTAGAAGAAATTCTTCATCCAGGCTCTGAACCTCAGAACCAACCTGATCGAGCAATCGCTGCCGCTGTTTGACTGGATCATTAAGCTCGGAATAACCGGGCGAAATTTCCTGGCCATTAATAATTAGCTCATAAACGTCAACGAGATCCGGTTCTGCATCATTTTCCTTTGCTAACGGGACAAGTTCCTTGGGCAAGTGCGTGACGAAAAGCGGGTCGACCGTTTTTTCTTCGATCAGTTTCTCAAAGATCTGCTGGGTAATCTCGAAGTCAGCCATCTCAGGTTTTGTCTCGACTCCAAGGTCCCGTGACCGGGATAACTTTTGCTCGCGATCATAACCGAACCAATCCGGATCGATATCGCGGATCAAATCACAATATCGAGCGCGCTTCCAAGGTCTTCCGAGATTGATGATGCGCTTGGTATTGCCGTCCGCGTCGCGATGAGCGATCTCCAGAGTGCCATTTACCTTCTCAGCGATGTGGCATATCAGCTCTTCAACGAGTTCGGCCATGCGCTCGAAATCTGCATAGGCCCAATAGGCCTCGAGCATTGTAAACTCGGGATTATGACGGCGTGAAATGCCTTCATTTCGAAAATTGCGATTAAGTTCAAACACCTTGCTAAATCCACCGACCAGAAGACGTTTGAGATATAACTCCGGAGCTATGCGCAAATAAAGATCGATGCCCAGCGCGTTATGATGAGTTATGAAAGGCTGCGCGGCGGCTCCGCCCGCAACAGGCTGCATCATTGGAGTTTCAAC
>JAFAXJ010000497.1 GCA_019241095.1 Verrucomicrobiota bacterium
TCTGATGTCTGCCGAATGTATCTGTGTCATGCCCGAAGCTGCGTCTTCCTGGATTACCTGAACGATCGCTCCTTCAATAAGGTAGTAGGCTCGTAGTTGTTCAGTCATTTGCAGCTCCGCCCCGTCTGTGCGGTGCTTAGTTATTCGCCGCAGATCGTCTTTAGAGATACAACCATATGGGCCATCGACGGCAACCCAGCGATAACCTTTTGCGGCAAGCGTCTCGTAATTCTTTGCTGGAACAGTTGAGGTGAAGAGAACGGCGACGGCCGCTAATGACAGTAGCAATGTTCTTGTCATACATTCCCTTTCTATCTCTTTCGCATAGAACGTCGCCTTCCTTGGTTTACCGATTTGATCTAAGCAGAGGAAATTTATTTTCATACGAATTCACTCTAACAAACTGTAATTGACTTCTCTTTATTCCCCACTCAAGAAACCTGCACATACCTTCTCCCCGGCCGGTCGCCGGTCCTTGTTGGTAAGCTCCGCGTCCTATTATAAAACCTCATCCTGTCTGTTCCGGCATTATCTGCTGGCTTCTGCTCTAAACGATGCACAACGATGAATCTCCGGAATAAAGACTGCCTGCATCAGGTATACTATTGATAGAAAGAAATTTAACCACCGGCGCACGGGCGATCGAAGATCGGGATATAGCCTTCAGAGTAAGGCGGTTAATAATCAATCCATTGAAACTAAAAGTATGAAAAGCATTCTATCTGACTCAGCATTCCTGGTTGTAAACCGCTGTATAGGCTTTGGTATCTTAATAGCGCTTTCAGCTATGCCGGCTATCGGAGCAGGAAGTGCAAAGCAGACCGTACCAGGCGGAGGTGATCAATCGATCAAGGTTTACAACCAAGGTATCGATTTGATGATAGCAAAGAGATTCCCGGAAGCACAGGCAAAATTTGAACAAGCCATAAGGGATAATCCAAGGTTCGCAGAAGCGCACAATAACTTGGGCTATACTTTGAGGAAACAGGGAGCAGCACACTTCCACAAATCGCTCGAGCAGTACAACACGGCACTCGAGCTCAAACCGAGCTTGGCAGAAGCTTATATGTATCGGGGTGTGCTTTATACCGAAATGGGACGGAAGACTGATGCTCAGGCTGATCTTGCGACGCTTGAAAAAATAGATCCAAAGTTGGCAGGCGAACTGGCACAGGTAATGAGGACCGGTAAGGAAGAGGAACAGGTTTACGGACTATCGACCAAAGTAAAAGAATAACCTGCAGCCTAACCAGGTTGACGCTTTTTCCTATTGCGCGGGGTCTCTCTTTTACCTGGACACACGAGGCTGCGGCCGCGGCTCTTCCCTTGTTGATTGGTCATCTCTTCTATGGCACGATCACTGCCATTGTCTTCGTTGCGTTAGAGCAACGCCATCGGGACTGGATGTCAGTAGACCCGCGTTTCGAGGCGAGGCTCGTGCGCCTGCGCCGACCTAAAGGCACAGCAGCTCCAGCGCTCTGGTTGTTCGCCGTAGGTCTCGGAGTGCTGCTTCAAATCATTCTTAGCTGATTTGGTGGTTTTCGGGTCATAGTCTTGGACTCCTCTTGCGCGCTTGTTTTCGCTATTCATCACCTAGAGTCCCCGTGATGGCATATTTGGTTACCGCATTTTGTAGAAGCCCCGCAACGCCCCTTAGAGCCGGAACATCAATTTTTCTCTAAGTGAAGGGAGGCGAGTAAGAGATCAGTTTAACTCTGGAGCGGACGAAACTCCCGATTCAATCCGGCGCCATCGGCAAAGGCTCCCAAGCCCCATCTAGATCAATGTTGGGGGCGGAGCTGTCCAAGCAGACGACCTACCTCAGACAGAGTCTCACGCAGTTTTGGAGGACAGCCCAAGCCCGCAACCTGGCCTGCTTGAGTCTTCCAGCTCATCAAGCAAATCCTAGACAACTTGAGGCGTAATCCGCAGCACTGTTTATATTTTCTTACGACGGACGAACGTTGTATCAAGCTGAATACAGATGGACAAAGTAGCCGAGCCATTTCGATTGGCAACAGTATCGCAACCCGGTTATTATTGCTGAGGCCTGGGCACCATCCTAGTTCAGGCGCCGATGTCAAATTGATTACGCGCTTGTATTTTATGAAATCGAAATGTAATAGTTGCACTCATAACTGAAGAGGGGTGGCAGATGCACGGGGGAAAAACCGGTTAACAAGGAAGACAAATTCAATGTCGAGTGCAGTGGCAAAAATTCTGAGTCAAATTCGGGAGGAAGGTGGCTTACAGGGCAAAGACATAGCAAACATTGTTGACACTTCACCGGCGACCGTGTCGCGATGGTCAAGCGGTCAAGCTTGTCCAAGTATCCACACGCAGACGATCATCGCGGAGCTGCGTTATATCGTCACTCGATTGTCTGACTTCTATGCCCCGGAGGAGATTCGCATCTGGCTTTTTACGAAACATCCGTTGCTTGGCCACGAACGTGCTATTGATTTGATCAATGCGGGTAAGGCTGAGGATGTTTTGGCCGTCATTGAACGTCTAGACGCGGAAGCTTACCTCTAAAACAGTGAGACGGATCCGTGATCCGGTCCTGTTGGACGCTGTTGACGCATATCTCCGTGAGTCTTTCGACGGCGTTGTTTGGCGTATCGTCCGTGAAGGGAGAGATCCGCTTCTGGCGTCTCGAGCGGGGGGCCGATGGTTCTTCCCAGACACTTTTGATGTTCTTTACGCGTCCTTTGAGGCGGACGGAGCCAAAGCCGAAGTTTTCTTCCATCTCAATCAGCAGCCTGTTTTCCCCTCAAAACTTGTTTCCAAACTATATCGATTGGAAGTTCGTACAAAAAAGACGCTGCGATTTGCAGACATCCGTGCCCTCCAACCTTTGGGTATCGATCTAAACAGATTCGCCGATGTGCTTTATAGCCCAACGCAGGCCATAGGGGACGCTGCTTTTTTTCTAGGTTGCGATGGGATTATTGTGCCGAGCGCTAGATGGGACTGCCTTAATCTTGTTCTTTTCACCGAGCACCTTGAGCCAGGCATGCTGAGAGCGCAAAAAACACAGACTGTGGACTGGCAAACTTTTCGAGCCAAAACAAAACACGCAGGGCGCTGAGTCATTGCACAATGGAAATCTTTCTGGTCGGCTCAGAAGAACGGTGGGGTGGCCAGAAAATCACCAATTTGTAGCAACTCACCGAGACATCGCGCGCCGCCCGGCCCGATTGCGGATTTTCCCGCAACAGGCTTCCCTAATCTTTGAAGATTTGAGGGCGGTAGAAGGATGAGGCGCTCAGCGATTATAATGAGGCAATAAGGTTCAAGCCGAATTATTCAGAAGCCTTCAACCAACGCGGGCTGGTCTATTTCAACCGCGGAAAAATGGACGAAGCTTTGGTCGACTATAACGAAGCCATTCGGCTAACCGGAATTTTGCACAAGCTTTCTACAATCGCGGTAATCTCTATGCTAACCGCGGAAGAATCGACGAGGCGCTCAGCGACTACAACGAAGCCATTCGGCTCAACCCGAATTTTGCAGACGCCTTCAACAACCGCCGTGGTTTGTCTATTATAGCCGCGGAAGAATAAAGGAAGCGCTCAACGACTATAACGATGCTATCCGGATAAACCCTAATCTCTCCGTCGCTTACCAAAATCGAGCAGCCGTCTACACTCGTTTGGGAGACCACAAAAAGGCCGAAGCCACGTTGCGACCGCGAAGCGGCTTAAGGCAAGCCAGTAATAAATTCTGCGATTTGAGGACAACACCAACTTGAGCTGACCTTGCTTACTAGGCAATCCCCAATCTCCCCTCAGCTGCGTGATATTGCTCACGACTACGGGCATACGAGGATTGATCTGGGCGACGAGCTCATCAGGCTCGCCTGTGATAGTCGTGCGAGTGCGCACCCATTCTCCGGATTCGGGATCTTTCCAGTTTTCGCAGAGTCCGGAAAAGGTTACCGGACGGCCGTCTTTCATGGCGATCGGAAGTAATGGAGGGTTCTAATAGAATGATCATCTGACTCGCTATTCCGTGACGAGTAAGTAGCACAGGTCGCCCTGCTTCGAGACTAGTCGATAGCCATTCGCGGAAAGAAATCGGCAAAACTGTTTAAGCTCGGAGTCATGTTCGCCTTGCCACGTCTCGGGTTCAAAGAACAGCGTGCGAACGCGTTTGTTTTCAAAGATCTCCTGGGCGCCGCTTAGGATTCGAATATCATGTCCTTCAGCATCGCATTTGAGAATTTCAACCACTCCGACTTCGTTTTTCTCTAATATGTCGCAAAGCGTCAGCATCTTCACTCGTTGACCGTGAGTTGCATCCGGGTAGATCCTCGAAAGCATTGGATACTCAGGATCGTAACTCATACTTACTTCTCCAGCCTGCTCACCGAGGCAACAACGCACTGTTTTGACCTTATTTCCAAAGCGACAAAGATTTGCCGTCAGAAGCTCGTAATTCTGCAGTATCGGTTCGATGGCCAGAACGCGGGTATTGGGCTTTGAGAGCCACAGGACTGAAAAGTACCCAAAGTTTGCTCCGATATCGACGAACGTTCCTCGCTGTTTGCTACTGAGCAGTCTCGTTGTCATATCCGGCTGACACAACCCAGTAAGGGCAAACAATTTTGAAAGCGGACAGTGTGGGTTTAAGCGGAACACAAAACTACGTCGCCATCGCGGTCGACGGGAAGCATAGGCCGCCATTGTCGTGGCGCTTGTAGGAAATTTCTCAATCAGAAGGGATGCGATAGCGGTCGCTTTTCCATACGGCAGCAATGTCAAGAAAGGCTTAGCGAATGTCAAAGTTCGTTCTCTGAGGATGAAACTGATTGCAGAAACCAGGCAAATCACAACCTGTTCCAAAATGCTTTTAGACTTTCTCGGACTCGATTGCAAAACGGACTGCGGGGCCTCCGGCTCAGCGCCTTTGAAACACATTAAATACAGCATGATTGTATCTGCGGTAAGAAAAAAGAATGCAACCCAACCAGCGGAGACAAATCCTTTGACCCAGCACCATCTAGAGAGGTCAAGCAATTGAAGCGATTTTGATTAAGCTGACGGTCAGGATTCTTGCCTCGCCAAAATCGGGCGAGTAGAAAATCGTCCCATTCAGAAACTCTTGGTATGATCCGAGCCCGTCAGGCATCGGGGTGGCGTTCGCGAGTACTGCACCAAGTCCCTGCACTCCTCCGGACGCTATCCATTTGACTTCCGATTGGACTCGATTCATCGACAGCGATAACCGCAACCCTCATTTGGATTGGCGCACCGTCCAGTTGTCGCTCTCAATCTGCAAGGTGAAAATTGACCGGGCCTGGCGTGAGATGCTGGGATGGTACGTTCAACGAAATCTGGACAGACACGGCCTCCCCCGATTCCGACTGGCAGCGGTTTGACGCCGTCGGAGGTCGCCGTCTGGACTCCGACCCAATGAACCCAGGTGGCGCGCCTGGCCCCCTCCGAGAATCGTGCGCACCGGTTCCCCGTGGGGCGGTGTACCCGGTTCCAAGGAGAACTTGTCGGCGGACATAGTCAGCGTGACCCAGCCGTTGCCACCTATGATTCTGGCCGTAAGCGTCGTCGGTTTAGGCGCTTTCTGAATCGAAGTATAGTTCGATACAACGGTACCATAGGACACATCTTCAAATGTGACGTCCGGGAATTTCACCAGGGTGCTCATT
>JAFAXJ010000593.1 GCA_019241095.1 Verrucomicrobiota bacterium
AAATTTCTACCTTGGCAAGAGTGGAAAGAGACAGTCTCGGATGAAGAAGCGCAAGCGACTTGGGACCACATTGCCCACAGTCCGAATTGCAGTATCGCGAAGGCCGGAAGCTTGATCGACTATCAGCCCAGGTACAGCTCGCTCGAAGCTGTTTCGGAATCATTGCAATGGTTGATTCGCAATAAAAAGGTAGGATAAGCCTATACTGCTAAAGCTCTCTATTAGACTCCTGCCCTGATTCAACCTTCATTGTCGGCGTGCATTCTACTCTTCCTATCCTGGAATTAACTGGGATTTTTTTCCTTACATTTGTTCAGGAAGATTCAGCGACTTTGACGTCAGCCATCCTTGCGTACCAAGGAGTTTTTCCATACTGGGAGACCTTGACCGCCTGTTTGCTCGGAATGTGGACAAGTGATTTTCTCGTCTATCTCATTGCTCGTCTGGCTGGCCTAAAGTTTTTTGAAGCTCTTATCGCACAAAAGATTTTTAAGCCTGAGCAGATCAAGCGGGCATCCAGTTGGTTCACCCGTTTCGGGTGGCCTACTCTTGTGTTTTCCCGACTGGTTCCCGGCTCAAGAACTGCGCTCTTGTTCGCTTCTGGCCTTCTGAGATACGATTGTATGAAGTTCCTGGCCGTCAGTTTCTGTGGGGCACTCGCCTGGCTCTCCTTGGTTTTTACCCTGTTTGCGACCTTTGGTTATTCTGCAACGGTCTTTATTGGATCCAGGTGGGTCATCTCGCTGCTAGTGCTGACTAGCGGTGCCACCTTCACCGCTTTATGGGCAAGCAGGCGAGTGTCGCCAGGGTGGCGGGCCTGGCTCGCGAACACGGTTAAAAGCACCCGCCCTGAGGTCGAAAAAGCGGACTGAGCTTTGCCGCTTGCCGAAGTCAGGCCGTGATTTATCGTGCTTTCAATTAAACAAAAGGTCCGGGAGTAAACATGAATGAGGTAGATCTGAACGACCCGCTTAACTGGTTTATCGCGGATGCTATGGACGAGTATGATGTGCGCATGCACCCGCTCTCAGCGAAGGCAATTGTACACCGGCATAATACTTATCCCAAACTGGTGAGTTTGCTAAGTGAGGCCATCGATTTGTTAGAACAGTCCGGACAACCCGATAAGGTTGTTTATTTTCGTAGCCAATTGCGTGAGCTGCAGCAAACGGAAAGCAACTCGGAAACGACAGATCGTATTCCATAATCTCGCCCGGCTTACATATTCGCGCTCAGCTTTGAGGCTGCCCCAAGCTACATTGTTGCAGTGACAATTCCTGACACAATGTAAAAAGTCGAATCTCCGTTTGCGACCTGAGTTGAACAGAGTCTAATCCTTTTAAAATCATGGAATACCGCAGACTTGGCAAGGCTGGAGTAAAGTTGAGCGAACTTTCATTTGGATCCTGGGTTACCTTTGGGGACCAGATCTCAGACGATGTCGCCGAAGACTTGATGATCGCTGCATACGAGGGCGGCATCAACTTTTTCGACAACGCTGAAGGATACGCTGCTGGCCGGTCCGAAGAAGTGATGGGGAAAATCTTAACAAAACTCGGCTGGCCGCGCGACACGTGGCTAGTTTCGAGCAAAGTTTATTTCGGATCGGCTCCTGAACCCAAAAAGCCGAATCAAACCGGCCTGAGTCGAAAACACGTCTTCGAAGCGTGCCACGCAGCATTGAAACGTCTGAACGTCGATTATCTTGATCTTTTTTTCTGCCATCGTCCCGATCCCGAAACGCCGATAGAAGAAACGGTCCGGGTTATGTCGGACCTCATTGCACAAGGCAAAGTTCTATACTGGGGCACAAGCGTGTGGAGCGATGAAGAGATTATGGAGGCCTACACTGTCGCTAGGCAATATAACCTTGTTCCACCCACGATGGAACAGCCTTTCTATAATGCCCTTCAACGTGAAAAGGTAGATATAGAATATGCCAGGCTGTACAAGACCGTTGGAATTGGAACTACTACTTGGTCTCCGTTAGCTAGTGGTCTGCTAACCGGAAAATATAATGACGGATTGCCGCAAAACGCGAGACTCAGCCGCGAAAGTTATGGCTGGTTGCGAGACTGGGTTCTGAAACCGGAACGGCTCGATAAGGTGCGCGCCTTCGGAAATTTGGCCAAGGAGCTTAACCTCTCTCAATCGGTACTTGCTATTGCATGGTGCTTGAAAAATCCTCATGTAAGCAGCGTTATTCTCGGTGCCTCAAAGGTGCATCAGTTGAGCGAAAACCTGAAAGCTTCGGATGCCGCGAAAAAGCTAACACCAGATATCTTGAACAAGATTGACGAGATATTTGGCAACAAGCCAAAAGAGCATTCTAACGCTGATAACCATTGATCGGTCCCCCAGATTACCAGCACCGGTAAATGTCAGACCTCCTGGCCCGCCTCGGAGACACCACCCTTTCTCATGTTTGGCACTACATTATCTGCTCGCTGCAAGAAATTGTCGCATCCTTTTAGTGTTAGGATTAGCAAGAAGCTCTTGGGGTGGCCCTTCCTCTTCGATGAGGCCCTTATCAATGAAAATAAGATGATTGGCTACGTTTCGTGCAAAGTTCATCTCATGGGTTACGATAATCATGGTTCGACCTTCGCTCGCCAGTTGATGCATGACCTTTAATACTTCCCCAACTAACTCTGGATCGAGAGCTGATGTTGGCTCATCAAAAAGCATGATCTCAGGTTCCATCGTTAAGGCGCGCGCTATAGCCACCCGTTGCTGTTGACCTCCCGACAGTTGGGCTGGATACCTCCCTTCTAACTGCTGAGCAAGTCCTACTTTCGCAAGGTTCTCGCGCCCGCGTTTTATTGCGTCCCTTTTCGATAGCCCCAGCACGTGCATGGGCGCTTCAATCACATTCTCAATCGCAGTGAGATGCAACCACAGATTGAAATGTTGAAATACCATGGCGAGCTTGCTGCGCATTTCCCTTAATTGTCGCGGCTTCGCGACATTTAGCTCTCCACTCCGGTCGGGCTTTAAGACGATCTCCGTCCCATCCAGTACAATGCGGGCCTGGTTTGGTCGCTCGAGTAGATTGATGCATCGTAAAAACGTACTCTTGCCTGACCCGCTTGAGCCAATAATGCAAATGACGTCTCCGTGTTTCGCCCGGAGCGAAACACCTCTCAACACTTCAATAGCCCCAAATCGTTTAAAGACATTTTCAACAATCAATTTGTAATCACCCATCGCTAACCCATGCGTTTAATGGCAGGCCGAAGATGAGCTAACCATTTTCGCTCTGCCAAATGAAAACTCCAGACCAGAAGGAAAGAAACAACCAGATAAAGCAGGGCGGCGATTCCATAGGCCACAAAAGGTAAGTAGTAATCGGAGGCAGCATTTCTAGCCACCTTCAAAATATCTGCAATTGTTGCAGTGGAAGCCAAGGTGGTTGCGTGCAGCATTAAAATGACTTCATTACTATAGGCCGGTAAGGCTCGCCTCAAAGCTGAAGGCAGGATAATACGCCGATAGAGAGTTAACGTGGACATCCCAAAAGCTCTCCCCGCTTCAATCTCGCCAAGGCTGGTTGCCCGAATGGCTCCTGCGAAAATTTCGGTTGTATAAGCTCCGGTGTTTAAAGTGAACGACAGAATTGTGCAGCGGAAAGCGTCCCGAAAAAAATAATTTAGGAGCGGTGTAGCTCTGACTGCATGAAGGCTGTATATCCCGGTATAAATAAGAAGCAGCTGGACATACAATGGCGTGCCACGGAACAGATAAGTATAAGCCAAAGTTAATCTTGAAATGATAGGATTTGTCGAGACGCGTGCAAGCGACAATGGAATGGCTAACATAAACCCGAGACAAACAGATAAAATCGTTAGCCATAGGGTTACAACCATTCCACTAGGACGCCCTTCTGTGCCCCACAGATATTGCTGCCAATACTCTTTGATTAGATCCATCATTGCTAACGAAAGCCTACAGAGTACCGTTTCATCAAAATATGAAAGAACCAATCGGAAACGATAGCTAATAGGAGATAAATGAGCGCTGCGGTTAGCAAAAACAAAAAGGCATAATAAGCCCCCTTGGAAACCGTGCCTGTAATTGCATCCTGAGCGACTCGTACTACATCTCGCAAACCAATGATAGACACAAGAGCAGTCGCCTTTAGAATCACCTGCCAATTATTGCTAATTCCAGGCAAGGCAAAACGCATCATTTGAGGAAAGAGGATTCTTCGAAAAGTCTGCCCTTGCGTCATACCAAACGCCGCAGCAGCTTCGAGTTGGCCTCTGGGAACGGCCAAAAACGCGCCTCGAAATGTCTCTGTGAAGTATGCTCCGTAAATAAGGCCAAGCACGCAGACGCCGGCTAAGAACGGATCGATCTCAATTTGTGATTGTTTAAAAGCATCCGTTATTCGGTTTAGAAGATCCTGGAAACTATAGAATAACAAGAGCATTAAGACCAGATCAGGGACACCTCGAATGAGAGTCGTGTAAACCGTTGCCGGCATTGAATACCACCGGTTGGCAGACAATTTCGCTGCTGCCCCCGCCAACCCTATCACGAAAGATAGACCAAGCGATAGTAAAGCAAGCTGAACTGTTGCGACAGTCCCCTCCCAGAGTTGCGATCCGTAAGCGAACACAAGCGAAGTCACAAGGTCGCGAGATATTATATTAGGAGTAGGCTAATACCGCTTCACAATTCGCTGCGTGAGTCCCTATATTCATTTGCGCTTTCCTCTATTGCAGGACTGAAAAGACAGACGAGAGATGAAAACCCGTTAGTTCGCGCGTCCGCGCCGTAGATATCAAAATCAAAATATTTCTTAGCTAGCGTTTCATAGGTCCCATCATGCAGCAGTTCAAGAATAGCTTGGTTCAATGCGCTTTTTAGGTCCGAATCCTCTTTTCTTACACCGATGGCCCCAGCATTACCTAGTATCTTAGCATCTTTCAACTCGGGTCCGGCGAACTCGAATCCATGCCCTTGCGGGGTCTTCAAAAAGCCTGCGCTAGCCTGAACGGCATCCTGGAGCGTTGCATCCAAACGATCCGTCAAAAGATCTGCATAAACTTGGTCTTGATTCTGGTACGAAATGACCGTAACGCCTTTTGGCTCGAAATACGTGCGAGCGTAAGTCTCTTGGACCGTTCCCTGCTCAACTCCCACCCTTTTTCCTTTCAGTGAATCAATGCTAGGCAGCAAGCTTGAACCAATTTTTGCCACCATTCGGGTCGGCGTATTATACAACTTTTCCGTAAAATCTATCTGTCGCCTTCTCTTCTCTGTAACTGAAAGATCAGATAAAATCGCATCTATTTTGCGCGCTTTGAGCGCAGGTATCATCCCGTCGAAATCGTTTTCAACCCAGACGCATTGGGCGTTTAGTTTGGCACATAACGCGTTGCCCAGATCGATGTCAAAACCTGTCAGTTGACCATCCGGGCCTTTAGATTCAAATGGCGGATAGCTTGGATCTACTCCGAAACGTATTACCTTCCACTCTTTGGCGT
>JAFAXJ010000668.1 GCA_019241095.1 Verrucomicrobiota bacterium
TGGCACTGGCTGATGCTACATTGCGTGCGGGAGATACTATCGATCTCAAGGTAGGTGGAGTACCTTCCACTGAAATTACGGCTGTGACTGGATTATACACCATCGATGGAGATGGCTCGGTCAATATGCCTTACATTGGACATGTCAGGATAGGTGGACTCACCCCAGGGGCAGCGCAACTCACAATTGAGCAGGTATATAGGAACCGCGGGATCTATACTAATCCAAATATCGTGATTACGATGCAACCTCAGTCGCGTTTTGTGAACGTGGGCGGAGAGGTAAAGACGCCGCAAAGAGTTCCCTACACTCCTGATCTCACAATTCTCGCATCGATCAACGCGGCCGGCGGTTTTTCCTCTTTTGCCGACCAGCATAAGGTGCGTTTGCTTCGCGGCAATCAAGTTACCGTTGTGGATATTAAAAAGATCCGGGCGAACCCTGCCTATGATATTCAGCTTCAGCCCGGCGATAGAGTCGAAGTGCCCCAGTCTCTATTCTGAATTGAGCTGAGTCGAAGCGGAATCGAGGTCTAGAAATCCCGAACAAGGTTCCAGTTTCTGGCGAAGTAGCCTAGTCCGGAAACAAGGGTCAGAGCCACCGTTATATATGTCAGGACGATGCCGCCGACGTCTAGTCCGAGGAAAAGAGGACTTTGTTTCTCAGAAATCAGGCCACGTAATGTGACGGTTACCAATAGATAAAGGATCGTTGCAATTTGCCACACGGTTTTGTGTTTCCCCAATCGTTCAGCCGGCAACAGTTGACCGCGCGAAGCCGCAAGCAAGCGGAGGCCAGTAACTAAGAATTCCCTGCTCACGATGACAATCACAACCCAGGCTGGAACGCTTTTAAGTCCGACCAGACAAATGAATGCTGCAGCAATCATTATTTTGTCTACAAGCGGATCCATCAGTTTGCCGAAATTTGTAATAAGCTGATATCGGCGCGCAATGTAGCCATCTGCATAATCCGTAATACTTCCGAGCAGAAATAACGAAAGCGCGATCATCTTAGAGCCGGGAAAATTGATGCTGAGGGCAGCAACAAAGGGCAACGTTAAAACAAGGCGAAAAAGGGTGAGCTGATTAGGCAGGTTCATTCCTCCGGCGCAAAAACAGGGTGCTTCCAGATTGGTACGATCTGCTTAAGACGGTCCACCAACTCGCTGCATCCGTGAAAAGCCGCTTGTCTGTGCGTAGCAGTGACCCTGACATACAAGGAAGGCTCGCCCGCTGGGACGAAACCAATTCGGTGGTGTATGCGGACCAACCCAAGCCTGTGGGATAGACGCATCTCATTCGCCAAACGTTTGAGCTGAAATTCGGCCATCGACGTAAACGCTTCATAATCGATCCCTCGAATCGGCTGGCTATCCTCCATGGCACGTACCACACCAAAAAAATCAACCGAAGCCCCTTCAGTCTCCGAGAAGGTGGCAGCCGGCGTTTCGAGTGGATTCGCAGTCAGTTTGACGTCACAAAACTCCATTGCTTCCTCTCTTTGATGTTAGATACTGCAGAAGCGTTTAAATATACCTTCAGGACCCACCATGAATGAATCAGATATCGGACTAATTGGCCTTGCTGTCATGGGCGAAAATCTTGTGCTTAACATGGAAAGCAAAGGTTTCACCGTCTCAGTTTTTAATCGAACCACCGAAGTCACTGAAAAGTTCGCGAAAGAACGGGCGGTCGGCAAGAGGATCCTGGCAAGACGATCGATCGAGGAGTTTGTGCGCAGTCTGGCGAAACCTAGAAAGATCATGATCATGGTGAAAGCCGGTTCTGCAGTTGATGCAGTGATCGAGCAGCTCGTTCCGTATCTTGAAGCAGGAGACGTGATCATTGATGGCGGAAATTCTCTTTTTACCGATACTCAACGAAGAGAAGCTGCGCTTTCAGAAAAGAACCTTAATTACTTGGGAATCGGGGTGTCCGGAGGAGAAGAAGGCGCACTAAAAGGTCCCTCAATGATGCCTGGAGGAACGAAAGCCGCCTGGGAGATTGTCTCTCCCATTTATCGCAAGGTCGCTGCTCAGGTTGAGGGTGAGCCGTGCTGCAGATATATGGGTACCGGAGGTGCAGGTCACTACGTAAAAATGGTTCACAACGGGATCGAATATGGGGACATGCAATTAATTTGCGAGGCTTACGCGATCATGCGCGACGTACTTGGTCTCCAGGCACCGGAACTGCATAAGGTATTCAGCTCTTGGAACAAAGGAGACCTGGACAGTTTTCTAATTGAAATTACCTCCAACATTTTTTTAAAAATTGACCCTGAAACCTCTAAGCCGCTCATCGACCTTATTCTCGACAAGGCAGGGCAGAAAGGCACCGGAAGGTGGACGCTCCAATCGGCCATTGACTTAGGAGTGGTAGTCTCAACCATCAACGCTGCCGTTGAAGCTCGAGTCCTATCTTCCTTAAAAGACCAACGCGTATTAGCCTCAAAGCAGTTGCCTAAACCAGAATCCAATCCATTTCAGGGAAATCGTGACCACTTGGTCGACGCAGTGCGCGATGCACTGTACGCTTCGAAAGTTATTTCTTACGCCCAGGGATTCAGCCTTTTCGCGGCAGCAGGAAAAGCCTACAAATGGGACCTCCATTTCGGAGACATCGCCACGATCTGGAGAGGAGGCTGTATCATTCGGGCCAAATTCTTGAGTCGAATCAAAGAAGCTTTTGAGCGCAGTCCAGGTTTGGAGAACCTTATGTTGGATCCGTTCTTCAGTTCCGTATTAGAGCGGGCTCAAAAGAATTGGCGTTATGTAATCTCAACTGCGCTCGAAGCAGGGGTCGCGGTACCTGCCTTTAGTGCTTCTCTTGCATATTTTGACAGTTACCGCCAGGAGCGACTGCCGGCGAACCTGCTCCAAGCCCAACGAGATTATTTCGGTGCTCACACCTATGAACGAATCGACAAGCCGGGAACATTTCATACCGAGTGGCTTCAATGATCGCAACTAGAACGGCATTCATGCTGATTTGATGAACCTGATTGACGGCAAAGCTATTGCTGGGCGAATCAACGAGGAGACCGGCAGGAAGGTTGCCTTGATGAAGAAGCATGGCATCACGCCTGGGCTCGCAGTGGTGCTGGTGGGAGAAGACCCGCCGTCTGTAGCTTACGTCCGAAATAAAGACCGGATATCTCAACAGCTGGGTTTGTACTCTCGAAGAATCGAGCTGGATCAAAGTACAACACAAAAAGAGTTGTTGGCAGTCGTAGACCGGTTGAACGCTGATCCTGATGTCCATGGGATTCTTGTTCAATCGCCCCCTCCTCCCCAAATCGATGAATCAGAAATCGTAAAAGCTTTGAATCCTGCGAAGGATGTCGATGGTCTTCATCCCCTCAATGTTGCCAAACTTGCGATGGGAGATCCGACCGCCCTTGTGCCTTGCACTCCGCTAGGATGCCAAAAGCTGCTGGTTGAGAGTGGAATCACAATCGAAGGAAAACATGCGGTGATTCTGGGGCGCAGTATGCTGGTTGGAAAGTCTTTAGCGTTGCTCTTGATGCGCAAAGGCCAGCATGGCGACGCGACCGTCACCGTGGCTCATTCCAGGTCACTGAATTTGACCAAGATCTTGCTGTCGGCTGATATCATCATTTCGGCGATAGGGAAGGCCGGTTACCTGCGCGGCGAGCAGGTGCGGGAAGGAGCCGTCGTCCTCGACGTGGGCACGAGTCGAGTAGAAGATCCTTCTACCAGATCTGGGTACCGATTAGCAGGTGATGTCGCTTTCGACGAAGTAGCGGCAAAAGCTCAAGCGATCACACCGGTTCCAGGTGGAGTCGGTCCGATGACGATCGCCATGTTGATGGTGAACACCGTAGCTGCCTGCCAGAATCAAACGGGATTTTCTGTGTAGTAAAAATGCATTCGTTCCGTTATCGGCAGGGGCTCCTTCATTGCGAAAGAGCCTCATTGGAGGAGTTGGCAAGTAATTATGGCACTCCCCTTTACGTTTACAGTTCGCAAACAATCTTAGAACATTATCGCAAGCTGGATTTGGCTTTGGCCGACTTAGATCACGAAATTTGCTTCGCACTCAAGGCAAACTCAAATATCTCGGTCCTCCAACTTCTGGCAAAGGAGGGTTCCGGCTTTGATATCGTTTCAGGCGGAGAACTTTATCGGGTCATAAGAGCTGGCGGCGATCCAAGGAAATGCACTTTTGCCGGTGCAGGGAAAACAGCTGACGAGATTGCTTATGCTCTGAGCGTAGATGTCTTGAGTTTCAATGTTGAATCTGAACAGGAGCTGATCGCAATTAATGAAATTGCCGGCAGACTGGGCAAGATCGCCCCGGTCGCGCTGCGTGTTAACCCGGATGTAGCTGTCGAAACGCACAAATATATCAGCACTGGAAAAGCTGAAAACAAATTTGGCATTGGTTTTGAGCGCATCCCTGAGGTGTACAGGAACGCTGCCAGGCTCCGTAATCTACGTCTTTGCGGAATCCAAACTCATATTGGCTCGCAAATTACGGAGGTGAGCCCCTTTGCGGAAGTAATAACGAAACTACTGCCGCTTGTAGCCAGTTTACAGAAAGACTACGGGATCGAATTTTTTAGTATAGGCGGCGGCATCGGGATCGCTTACCACGATGCATTACAAAGCGGCGATCAGGGTTGGTGGAAGAATCATGAGCCAACCTTCACAATCCAGGAATATGCAGATGCAATCCTGCCGATTCTTCGTGGCATCCCTGTCCGCGTGCTTATTGAGCCGGGAAGATACCTTGTGGGCAATGCCGGAGTGCTCTTAACACGCGTTTTGTACATTAAAGAATCTCCGACAAAGACTTTTGTGATTGTCGACTCTGGAATGAACGATCTTATCCGGCCGGCGCTTTACCAGGGCTACCATGAGATTGTTCCGGTCCGAGAGTCGGCCAGTGAAAAGAAATTCACAGTTGATGTGGTCGGCCCTGTTTGTGAAAGCGGCGATTTTTTTGCTCAAGGGCGTGAATTACCGGCGATTCGGGCGGGTGAAGTTCTGGCTCTAATGAGCGCGGGCGCCTACGGCTTCACGATGGCTTCAAATTACAATTCCCGTCTTCTGCCAGCCGAGATCCTGGTCACTGGCGCCGACGCGCAAATCGTGAGGCGCCGGCAGACTTACGATGATCTAATCAGCCTGGAAATGGGCTAGGCTGAGATCAATCGGTCACTTGGGCGTCGGCTCGGCTCATAACTCAGATACGGCCCTAACCATCGCTCGATCTCTTCGAGAGACATTTCTTTGCGAAGCTGATAATTTCTGATCTGATCTGCATCCAGCTTACCCACCCCGAAGTACTTGGACTCCGGATGTGCGAAATAAAGCCCGCTTACAGACGCTCCTGGCCACATCGCAAAGCTTTCCGTGAGATAGATACCCGCGTTTTTCTCGGCAGCTAAAAGGTCAAAAAGCGTCTTTTTCTCCGTGTGATCCGGACATGCGGGATAGCCGGCCGCGGGCCGAATTCCGCGATATGCTTCGCGAATCAACTCTTCTTTGGAAAAGTGCTCCCTTGAACCACACTCCGATCTTGCGCGCTCATGCAGAAATTCGGCAAAAGCTTCTGCAAGGCGATCAGCTAGCGCTTTGACCATGATGCTGTTGTAGTCATCATGTTCGCTTTCAAATTGTTTAGACAGTTCGTCCGCGCCATGACCGGCCGTGACCGCAAACGTCCCGAGATAGTCAAGCCTGCCCGATTCGAGCGGCGCGATAAAATCGGCAAGACAATGGTTGAATTGGCCGCTCGGTTTATCCATCTGCTGGCGTAACATGTGAAAACGGCAAAGCACCTCAGATCTTGATTCATCTTCGTAAACTTCTATATCGTCACCCACAGAATTGGCTGG
>JAFAXJ010000232.1 GCA_019241095.1 Verrucomicrobiota bacterium
TCTTTTGGCGGTCAAGAGCGTCAATGTCGCATGGAAGGAATTCCGGGTCGGCAACAAACAGGGGATTGCGGACGTTACCGAGCTCCTCCAGTGGCCACAACGGGTTTCCAGCTATGTACCCGCCCAGCCTGCGAGGACTGCTTCTGAATTTGGGTTCGGACATAAACATCGCAATTCTCTTCCAAATTATCCTCGACCGAATTTCGGGAAATGCAATGGAGCCTCCCGAAGTGGTCTTTCTTTTGCGGGAAGCAAGCGCGGCCCCTCGTAAGCTGATTCATCGCGGTTAGAGAGCACGCACAGAACAGATCAAGTTTTCCATTCGGATAGCTTCGGCCGACGTCAGCTTATGTGCAGCCTCTAAGCTCTCGACGAGCATCAGCGTCTTTCAAAGGGCGCTGATCGGGAAAAGTGATTGCACGGGTGCTAAATGAAGAAAGCGTCGGATGGAAAAATTCCGGTAATGACGCAAATGAAAGAGCTTTGGTGTGAAGGAGACTAGCGCGGCACAGCCTTTCCAGGCTACACATCCCTTGTCGAGAAGGAAGCTCAGCGCAGAACAGCTCTAAGATTTGATGAGCTTTTCAATCCAATCTACCCGTCTGGCTTTTCAAATGATTCCAATAATTTTCCTGCAATATGATGAATTATTTCCATACTGGGATAATTAGGATCCGAAACCAGATCTCGAAGCTGTTCTAAAGACGTTTCCATACGGTCTTTGCGTTTTTCTGGCGAACAAGTCAGTCTTGAATCCGGAGGAGACACTCCCTGGTAATTATTTGAGGGCCGGCCTTCTTGATCATTTACGGGCTCCAAAACCAATCTCCTTTAAGTATCGACCGAAAATTTTGCTACTTTAACGCAGACTTCCGGAAGTACAAACTGTTCTGAAAATCATTGCTGCACGAAAATTTAACACTTATGTTTGTTTTCGGGCTGGTCAGGGACGCTTCAGTTAAACAGTCGTTTATATTTCACGCATGGCTATCGAAAAGGTAATCGTCATTGACGATGAGCCGCTAATACGGAGATCTCTCGAACTGCAGCTGCGCAATAAACGTTTAACAGTTGTGCTCTGCTCAACGATGGCCGAAGCGGAGCGGCTTATTTCCAAAGACTCGTTCGATCTGATGTTTGTCGATGTCCGGCTGCCAGACGGCGATGGAAGTCAATTGCTGTATCGAATGAACTCAGAGCCTGAAAAGCCCTTAATCGTGATAATGACCGGTTATGGCACCATCGATTCGGCAATGGGCTACATCCGTGAGGGTGCGTTCGATTATATTATCAAGCCATTTACCGCCAGCCAGATCGACGTTATCCTAAAAAAAGCCGAGAATTTTAACCAGGCCGTAAAGGTAAGCCAAATTCTCGCGCACGAAAAGGCCGATTCCACGCCTCTGATCGGTAGCAGCGCACCTATCCAGGAATTGCGCCAATTGATCCAAAAAGTAGCACCTACCGAAGCTACCGTTCTAATAAGCGGAGAGAACGGCACGGGAAAAGAGCTGGTCGCCAGCGAAATTTTTTTGGCTAGCGCCCGGTCTCGAATGCCTTTCATCAAAGTCAATTGCGCTGCAATCTCTGAAACCTTGATCGAAAGTGAATTCTTTGGACATGAACGCGGTGCTTTCACCGGAGCAACTGAAAAACGCGAAGGCAGGTTCGAGTTGGCGAACGGTGGAACAATTCTTCTTGATGAGATCAGTGAAATCTCTTTGAAGCTACAGGCAAAACTATTGCGAGCACTCCAAGAACGCGAATTCGAACGAGTAGGCGGTAATCGAACTATCAAGGTAAATGTTCGAGTTTTAGCGACCACCAACCGTGACCTGCAGAAGTGCGTCGAAAAGCAAGAGTTCCGGCAAGACCTATATTACCGTCTTAATGTGTTCCCGATTGTGGTTCCAGCGCTGAAGAAGCGCAAAGAGGATATTCCGCAATTGACTCGCGCCTTTCTGTCCCGATTGGCGCGACGCAACGGGACTTCACCTCCTTTTTTAGGACAGGCTGCTCTTCGAATCCTGGATGCTTACGATTGGCCAGGCAATGTGCGCGAATTACAAAATGTCATGGAACGCGCCGTGATTCTGAGTGAGCCGGGGCAGGAAATAACTCCACACGTTCTGGAAGCTATGTTCCCGGCAGAGTTGCTTGGGAACTGGTGGAATGGTCGTATCGAATCAACACGCTCGAGCATCGGATTGACGTTCCCTGACCATATCGTTCCTCTGGAGCAGATGGAAAGGGAGTACATTCTGCATGCATTGAAAAAATCGAATGGGAACCGCACCAACACAGCTCAACTGCTCGGGATTAGTATTCGGACGCTCCGTAACAAGCTCAATGAGCTTAAAGCGGAAAACGATCCGGAACTGAATCTGCAAAAGATCCGAAAAGACGCTGATCAGAAAGTTCTCCCGCCCCCGCCCTTGACTTGATCAGAAGTCAGTTGCTACTTCGGTTCCATGAACCGTTATGCCGACCAAGTCGCTGTTATTACCGGGGCAGGAAGAGGCATCGGGAGAGCGATTGCCTTGCGGCTGGCCGCCGAAGGGGCGCGGGTAGCGGTTATCAGTCGAACCGCTGTCAATGCTCAGATAGTGGCCGAGGAGTTGACAAAGCAGTACTCGCAACAAGCGCTCCCCTACTCGGTTGACGTCGCTGACGGAGATGCGGTAGCAAACCTTTGTTCCAAAATCGTCAAGGATTTTGGAACAATAAGCGTTCTCGTCAATAATGCTGGTATTACGCGAGATCGGCTCAGCATGCGGATGTCAGGGGAAGATTGGGACAGAGTTCTCGATACGAATCTCAAGGGAGCGTTTCATTTCGTTCAACATCTACAACGCCACATGATGCGGAATTCTTATGGCCGAATCGTCAATATCAGCTCCGTCAGTGGGTTGCTCGGTCAGGCTGGTCAAGTCAACTATTCAGCAAGTAAAGCCGGACTGATCGGCCTGACGAAAGCTTTGGCGCGTGAGGTCTCGGGCCGAAATGTAACGGTAAACGCCGTGGCTCCGGGGTTTATTCAAACCGATATGACGCAGAACCTGCCAGAATCAGTCAAGGCCGACGTACTCAAGTTAATACCACTGGAACGTTTCGGTGATTGCGAAGACGTCGCTGCGGCGGTGGCCTTTATAGCAAGTCCGGAAGCCAAGTACATTACTGGGCAGGTTATCAAAGTCGATGGCGGGATGGCGATGTGATGGAAAAAAGCTGCAAAAGTACAAAGTTATTGCAAATCTTTTGCATCAAGGAAACAATCTCCAGCTAAATGGTTTCCATCCGGTTTTATCCCTATCAGTCGTGACTTCTTTCCCTCCAGCTCAGCACGTTTTAAGAGTGCATGATCTAACCGTCTCCTATAAAAGGATCCCGGCAGTTCATCATGTCTCTCTGGAGCTCAAGTGCGGATCCGCAGTCGCTCTTCTGGGCCCCAACGGGGCAGGAAAAACTTCATTCTTTAAAGCACTGGTCGGCTTGGTCCCTCTTGAAAGCGGCTGGATCGAACTCCATGGCAAAAACGGACGGAGTGCCTTTGCACATATTGCTTACCTTCCGCAACGCAGTACGGTTGATTGGGACTTTCCAATTACCGTTCGAGAGCTGGTTGAGATGGGCCGCTATCAGGCGCTTGGCTGGCATAAACGGTTCGAAGCAGAAGATCGCCGCCAGGTAGAGCATGCGCTCGAGACAATGGATTTTAAAGATCTTGCAGAAAGGCAGATCAGCGCTCTGTCAGGTGGCCAGCAACAACGGGCATTTCTGGCAAGATCACTCGCTCAAAACGCACACGTTTTTCTACTCGATGAACCATTTGCCGGCTTGGATAAGCTTGCGCAGGAACTCTTAGCGGAAGCCATCAAAACGCTGGCAGGACGCGGCAATCTCGTGATTGTTTCTCACCATGATTTGCGAAGCGTTCCGGGGCTTTTCGATAAGGTGATATTTTTGAACGGCGAGCTGGTTGCTTATGGAGACGTTCATGATGTCTTCACTCAGGAAAACATCGCCCGCACTTTCCACACACATGTCTTTTCCGGGTTAGCACATGAACCTAGGATCCCTGCTGGAACCGTTCCGCCATGAATTCATGCAGCGCGCGTTGTTCGGCTGCGCGCTTATCGGGTTCACCAATGGAGTGCTGAGCGCCTTTATTGTTTTGCGCCGGATGGCATTGATGGCTGATGCGATGGCTCATTCGCTTTTGCCAGGAGTGGCGTTTGCAATCATTTTTCTGGGCATAATGCCAGGAACGCTCTTTTTAGGTGCTCTTGTTGCAGCTTTGCTGGTCGCTTTTGGTACGCAGCTCATTTCGCGTAGTTCTCGAATAAAAGAAGACACCTCTCTGGGGCTTCTATTTGCTTGTTCCTTTTCATTAGGCTTGGTTTTGCTGAGCCTTTCCACGGTTCACGTGGATGTGCAGGATTACCTGTTTGGGAATATCCTGGGTTTAGGAGATGCTGATCTCTGGATTGTTTACGCAATCAGCTTGGTCGTGCTCCCGGTTCTTACTGGCCTTCAACGTCCCCTCTTGCTGATGATGTTTCAACCTTCGGTGGCAGGCAGCCAGGGCGTGCCGGTGAATGCACTGAACTACACCTTGGTTGGTCTGCTGGTGCTCTCGATGATTTCGTCGCTTCAAGCCGTTGGGGTGGTTCTCGCACTGGGAATGTTGATCGCCCCAGCTGCGACCGTTTATCTGCTTTGCGATTCTTTTCCCAAAATGTTTTGGCTTGGCGGCGTGATTGGCGCGACCGGCTCATGCCTCGGGCTGCTTGCCTCCTATTGGCTAAGCCTCCCTTCGGGCCCATGTATTGTACTGCTGCTTGGCTTGGCTTTCGTGGTCGCGTATCTATTCAGCCCAAAGTATGGCGTCATTTCAGGTCTGATCCAGGGACGCCATATCCATGAGGCCTCACTTGCGCGATGGCGTGATCGTTAGATGAATCTTATGTTATCTGCTAAAAATGAGCTGGCTCTTCTCATCGTCCTTTTCGTCCTGAGTGCCTGTTCTTCAGTGAACAAGACCGCGACAAGCGGTCACTTTTCAACGGTACTGATTGATGCTGGTCACGGCGGAAAAGATAGCGGTGGTACAAGCGGTCTGCATAACCCCTTATTCATCAGAGAGAAGGATGTAACTCTGGATACCGCGCGGAGGGTTCAAGCAATCCTAAAACGCGCAGGGCTTCACACCGTGATGGTACGTGACGGTGATTATTTTGTGGAATTGGATAATCGAGTCGCCCTCGCAAACCGTCTGGGATCTGGGACGGTCCTGGTCAGTATTCATTATAATGCGACCGGAAGCGCAGCCCCTAAGGGAGTCCAAACTTTTTTTTGGCATGCGAATAGCCATGGTCTGGCCACAAGAATTCAGAGTCGGGTGGTGGAAGCAACCGGCGAGACAAACGTTGGAGTTACACGACGCCGCTTGAGGTTGACTCGAAATCCAGAAATTCCATGCGTTCTTTGTGAGTGCGCGTATCTGACCAATCCAAATGAACTCGTAAAGGTGGCAGACTCCAATTATCGCCAAAAAATCGCAGAAGGGATAGCGGCAGGTATTCTGGAACAGTATCGGATTGGCGACTCTGGAACTTCGCCGGTTCCGGAAATCTGGGCTCCTCTCTCTCGTGCGCAGGATGGCAGGTCTTTCTGACCACTCAAACGCAGATCACCAGCGCCGAAGGCTGATATGAAGGTCCGCCCCCGCCCTGATCAAAGTCTGGTCAGGGACAAATAGCTTTTTCACTGCCCGGTTAGAATCTCCTGTCCCCGGCGGGACTGGTCGCCGGTTTTCGTCCTGTCACGGCCTGAGAGCGCCTGCGTGCGACGCTTCATCTAGACAAGAAGCGCGTGTATAAAAGATCCTAAACCGATCACTCCACAAACAATACTAGCGATCCAGAAGGATCTTCGT
>JAFAXJ010000212.1 GCA_019241095.1 Verrucomicrobiota bacterium
CCCTGATCTCAACAGAGCAGATCTGAGTCCGTTCAAGACGAGCAATTTAGGAAAGCAACCGGAACCTAAGCGGTTGTCGTTTGGGACATGGTTCAGCCCGGCACCGTGATGGAGGAGGCAACCGTTCATTTCTCTTCACGCCCAAAGAGTTGTGTGTCCAAAATTTCAAAGTTAAAAGCAACGAGATCGGCACCTGCCTTATGTAGAACATCCTGATCAAAGGAGGTTGCGAGACCTGCTACCCGACAACCAGCCGCTTTGCCGGACAGAACGCCATTCACGGCGTCCTCGATTACAAGGCAAACCTGCGGAGCCACACCTAGTCTGTTCGCAGCTAGCGAGTATGGCTCTGGGTCAGGTTTGCCTTTTCTTACGTCATTGCCGGTAATCACTGCCTCGAAAAAAGGATCTAACGCAAAAGTTCGGAATGCTAGCTCCTGAATACGGCGATCTGCGGACGTAGCCAGGCCAAGGCGATAAGCGCCGCAACGCCGGAGAAATTGGATCGCGCCATCCATGATTTGAACTAGGTGAAAGTTCTTCTTCAAAAGCTCCAATCTTTTCTCAATGATCTCTTCTTCCGTTGCCTTCAAATCGGGAAAGATTTCCTTAAAACGGTGCGCGGTTGTCTTTTCCGGAAAACCCTTGAAGCTTAAGATCTCTTGTTGGGTAAAAGGACGCCCAAATTCTGAGCTAAGCTTCAGCAGAGTAAATTCGTGGACTGGCTCAGAATTAATCAAAACTCCATCCAGATCGAAAATAATTGCTTGGCAGGCATTCAGCCATTCGGGCTGAACATGGTTAGAACCCGTTTCGGATTTCAAAATATCCAAGATCGGAAGGATTTAATTCAGTTCTGCGGCTTCTCCGGCGGACACATAGTCACCTTCCACCTTCACAAACTCGATCAAATTACCAAAGGGATCCCGCGAAAAAAAACGCGGTCGGAACGGCAGTGGCTTTGCTTCGACGATTGCACAACCAGCTTTCTTCAAGCGCTCTCGCTGATCTTCCAAATCATCGATTTCGACACAAAAATGGTGACGACTATTGGCAGAAACGAGCGCTTCGTCCGGCACACAATGGAGCTCCACCGCAGGATCTGCGGTATTGAACCATACCCAGCCGAGCGGCTGAACAACTTTGGGTACCGGCTTCTCGCGAAAACCTAGCACCTTTGTATAAAAAGCTTTTAACTGCTCTTTTTCCGTCGGCCTGTAAGTAATGGTGACGTGTTGCAACTTCGGAAGAGAAGACTGGCTCATGATCCTAACTCTCCGACGAATAGGGTTGAGTGCAATGATCTGTTCGGATTGATTGCTGGGCTAGCTGGTATAAAGGTGGGCAACAATGAGGTTTCAACACTCCTATCGGAGCCATTTGATCGTAGCGCTGATAGCATTTTCGATCGGGTTACTAACGGCCAAATCGGCTGACCGGCCGAGGTTTGCGCCAGCCCCGGTACCAACGCCGCCTGCGGCATCTCAGCCCCGTGCCGCATATCCAGCGGCGTCACCTGGGCCGCCGCAACTTGACGCACGAGTCAGACAGCAATTGGAACGTCTAACGAAAGCCGCCGACATAGTTCTGGATCGCATCCAGAACGAAGAAGCTGATCTCTACATGCGAATTCAATATTTCGAAAAACCAGATCGCCTCGACCCAAACAGCTACGCCTCAAAGGATGAGGTGGGCCAATGGCAGGCAAACCTTCAAGTGTTGCAGGACAAGAGCGATCTTGTTGGGCAGCTATACGCTAATTTGCAGAAAAATCTGGAAGGCGAGTTGAGGAGTGCCGGCGCAAATGAAGAGATTACCAGCCGATTTATCAATGTTGTAATTGCTGGATTTCCTTGGCCCACGATTGAGAAGAAAAAGCAGCTTTTAAACCGATATATCGATCAACACGGTAAGCTTCTGTCCCTATACAAAAAAAACTGGGGACTATGGAAGCCCACTTCGACCGGAAATAAACCGCAATTTGATTCGACGACAACGACGAGCATGTATACGAAACTCCGAGATGAAATCGTCTCCACTGGTACTGAACTCGATAAGACCTACAAGGAGATGACAGAATAATAACGATATGTTCCGTGCGATTTTACTGCTGCTTTTTCTTTCCAGTTTTACCTTCTCCAGCTTTTCTCAAGAACAGCCAGCTGCTCCGACGCCGGCCCCAAGCAACAACAATCAGGATAGAACGGGCAAACGATTCACCCAAGAACAATTGGAGGAAATGACGACTCGGCTGCACGAACGGGTTGGTAAGGCTGCCGACCAGGTGATCGGGCGTATTCAGCAACAGGAATCTGACATTCGGATAAAATACAACTATTTTCGCAAACCAGAACGCCTTGATCCCAATAGTTTTGCTGCAAAAGATGAAATTTTACAATGGCGGCAGAGCCTTCAGGATCTGAAAGCTAAGCAAGACATGCTTGAAATTCTTTATTCGGATGTCGATCAGAATCTCGAATCCGCCTTGCTCGATCAGAAGATAAACCCAGCAGTCGCAGATCAAGTAAAGAGAGAGCTACTCCAAAGCTTCCCTTGGGAGAGCATCAAAGA
>JAFAXJ010000255.1 GCA_019241095.1 Verrucomicrobiota bacterium
CGATCCGTCGGTGTACCAGAAAGGCACTTCGCCGCTCGAGTCGCTCGTTTTTGGATCGGATCGAGCTGCAGACGTCCAGATCAAGGAACTCGGACCGGGCGAACGATTGATGGCATATCGCAATCAAGAACTGATCCTTTTCAAAAATCTGAGTGCTCGAGCGATCATGGTACGCGGTCAGCCGCTTGCACCGGGCGAGTTTTGCCGTCTCTATTCAGGACAGAGAATTCTGCTGGAGGAACAGGTGATCAGCCATCAAGACCTGATCTTCTACTTCAACGCCAAAAAGAACGTATCGCTTCCACATTTATTCGTGACAGTTACTACGAACGACGAGGTGCAGCTCGAAAAATCCCGGACGCGAGAATGCAGTTTAGAGGTACAATTTGGGCTGAGGGTTCAAGTGCGAGCTTTAAAGAACGTCGAGGCGACTCTAAACGGCACTTCCCTGAAATCTGGAACTACTGTATTAGCGACATTAGAAGATCGGATCATCTTTGCCAATTCCACTGAATTGCCGCTTTTGGACCTGCGCCGTCGCGCCCGTGCGATGGGTGGCCGGTTTCAGCTAAAGAGCTCCAAGTCGGAGTATCTGGTGTCCAACAATCCAAGCCACTTAGAAGCAGATGATATCCTGCTGAGTCCGGGCACAAGCGGCGACGTCCTATTGAAAATATGTTGTGATTATGAACGCAAGGTTGGGTCTTTAGAGGTATTGGAGGCATATCGTCCGATCAAGGTTGGCGGAACGGTGGTACGCGGGTTTGCCAACCTGGTTGATGGAGATATCATCCGGATTGACACAGGTCAGGTACTTCGGTGCGATTTTTCTGAGCGGATCATCGAGGAAGAGCGAAACATCATTCACCACCTTGAGATTCGTGATCTCTCGCTTCGATTCAAAGGCGGGGAGGTAGCTTTGGATGGGATATCGTTTTCAGTCCATCGTGGTGAGATGGTTTGCGTGATGGGCGCCAGCGGTTCAGGAAAAAGCACGCTCCTAAAAACCATTTGCGGTCAGAATCAGCCCACTAGTGGGTCGGTGCTGCTTAATGGGAACTCCCTGTACTCTGATATCGAGCAATTGCGAGGCTACATTGCCTGCGTTCCTCAGGATGATGCGTTCGACGAACATCTAACGATTCAGGAAAATCTCGAGTACGCCGCAGCTATTCGTTCGCCGTACTTGTCGTCCAAGGACCGATTGCGACGCATAGACAATAGATTGATTGAGCTAGGACTCTCTGAACGGCGAGACAGCGTTGTTGGCAGTGCGGTAAAAAAGCATCTGAGCGGCGGTGAACGAAAACGGCTGAACATCGGTTTGGATATGATCAGCTCAGCGGACATCTATCTTTTTGATGAGCCTACGTCCGGACTGTCGTCCAAAGATTCCGAGCACGTCATCGAGATCATCAGAAGCTTGGCCCATAACAAGATCGTGCTCGTCACGATCCACACGCCAACATCCAAAATTTTTCAGATGTTCCATAAGGCGGCATTGCTGGACAAGGGGGGGCGGTTAGTGTTTTTCGGAACGCCTCACGACATGCTCCAATATTTTGCCACTGCCGAACACGAACAACAGTTCGGCACGTCCTTAGGGGGATGCCCCTCCTGCGGAACAACTCGGCCTGAATTTATCTTCGATGTTCTGGAAGCTCCGTTACGGGATTTGAGCGGCGACATTATTTACGAGGAAAATAGTAAAGGACAACTCACGCCAGCGCGACGCTATTCGCCAGACTACTGGCGAGATAAATATGAGTCGTTCCGATTGATTCAGGAGGTGCGTCGGGTTGCCGTTAAACGGGAAGCATCTACGAGCATCCCTTCCACGATCACTAATAAACAACGCTCACGCTGGCGCGACGAGTGGGTTCGTTTTAGAACGATTCTGAAACGGTCATTCGTGAGCAAACTTCGAAATCGAGCTAACGTTTGGACCACGATTTTCGAAGCTCCGCTTCTGGCCGCTCTCATTGCATTCGTGTTACGCTACGCCGAGGATGCCAGGTATGATTTCGCGACCGCTTTTCATATACCTACTTACATATTTCTAGCGCTTGTCGTCGCGATGTTTCTGGGGCTCACTAACAGCGCTGACGATATAATCCGAGACCGTCCCATCCTGGAACGCGAAAGAAATCTGAATATTCACCTGCCGTTTTATATCATTTCCAAATTTTTGGCCCTTTCGGTGTTCGCGATTATTCAATGCGTACTATTTCTGTTAATAGGGAACGCGATACTTCAGATCCGAGGCATGTTCTGGCCCGATCTCTGGTTTATGGCGACTACAGCCATATCTGGTGTAGCGGGCGGACTTTGGATTTCGGCGGTTGTGAACGATACAAAAACGGCCGCAAACATTGTGCCTCTTGTGTTGATTCCTCAGATCATCTTAGGCGGAGCTTTGATTCGGTATGATGAAATGAATCGCAACCTCGATTTTCTTTACGTCCTGGGACGCGATCAGGCAGCTCATCACCAACAAATGACAACGGACCGGGTAAAGACGAGCGAAATGGCAGTCCCACTTATTTGTCAGTTCATTCCGATGCGCTGGTCCTACGAAGCGATGGTCGTTGCCCAGGCTAAGCTAAATCCGTTCAACAAACGCCAGGATGTGCTCACGGAAGAAATTCAGAATATTGCGAAAGAAAAAGTCCTGAACGACGCTCAACTGAATCATTTGGATGACCTGAAAGACGCGCTCGCTATCCTATCCGGTCTTGCGGGCAAAGATACCGCACAGATCGACGCTCGATTACGTGACATCGATAAGGTTGCTGCAGGCAATGCGCTTAACCGGTCTGAATTTGAGGCCGGTCCGACTGATATCTCCGCCGAGACTTTGTATCAGAACCGCAAAGTTATGGATCTGCTGACGGACGCTCAGATGAAACAGAAAGATTATACGGTTAAGCCACGAAATGTTTTCTTCGGGCCGGAGAAATACTATTTCGGCCAAAACCTGAGCGTCTTTATATTTAACTCCTTAGCGATCAACGGCTTTACAGTTCTGTTTTTGGTTGCCCTCTTTTGGAGCCTTCATCGCCAGCTGAGAACTAGAAGGTAGGATCAGACCACCGAGTGACCCTTGCCGCATACGGTCACCGGGAGAAACAAAGCTCCGAGCTGCTCCCGCAAACCGCCGTTGCCGCCGCAACGAGTCGTTCTCGTCCCTGAGTTTTCGCGCCGCTGTCGCCTGGGATCTAATCCTGCCGTGCTCAGAATAACCGGTTCAATCGGCAGGAATACCGTCGTTGTGGATCAGATCTGCGGTTTGGCGAACAAGAGACATGAAGGCTTGAGAACGACATGAGAACGATTCACTCTCGAAGGGAGCGGTCGGGTAAGTCAGGCTCTGATCAGGCTTCGAAGATGAGACCCTACCCTCAGCCTGTTTGCTTCGGTCTATTTCTGCCCTGAAGGGCGAAACGTTCTCGTCAGGCAAAACCAGCATTGAAGTGCGGAGTTAAGCGCTGCCTAATGCGACGCGACTTCCGCCGGACCTGGCCTTCGGACCGGCTTCTTAAATAAGAAAACCAATGGCACACAGCACAGGCAAAATAGAAATAACCAGCGAAACTGGTCAACATAGGACCAGAGACTAGCCTGCCGCAGTAAGGTCTCGTATAAAACCCCGTACGCCTGACTGTGCGCATCGGCAGAATTGATGCTCGAAGTGAGGCCGGCTTGTATATCATGAAGCTGTTGCACGTATGCTGGATTTTCAGGGGATAGGTGCCCTACCATTAAGGCTTGATGTGCCTGTGCCCCCCGAGCGACAAAAGCCGTGATCAAACTGATTCCAACGCTGCCTCCTAAGTTCCGCAGCAAACTGGTTATTCCGGTAGCATCCCCAATCGACTGACGCGGTACAGTAGCCATCGAATAGGTTGTCATCGGAACGAAAATGCAGGTGACCGCAAACCCGCTCATCACAATTGGAAGCACAACATCGCCAGGAGCTATTTGAGTTGTAAAATCCCCGAGGATGTACATGGAAAATCCCAGTAATATAAATGCCAGGGCTATCCAGATCCGACCATCAAGTTTTCTACTAGCCAAGATCCGACCGGAAACAATACTTCCCGCGATAGCGCCAAAACCACGCGGACTCATCACCAAGCCGGCTTGCAACGAAGGATAGGAAAGCAGATTCTGAAGAAAAAGCGGTAGGACCGCGGTTGTACCATAAAGAATAGCTCCGATCAAAAACAACAGCATAGAACCGATTGCCAGATTTCTATCCAGCAGAACCCGTATCTTGACGATCGGGTTTGGTATGCGCAGTTCCCAGATCAGAAACGCGATGAAGCCCAGTGTTGCACAGATCGCAAGCGTGCGAATAAAGCTCGAAGAGAACCAGTCGGCATCCTGCCCCTTGTCGAGCATTACCTGCAAGCACCCTATCCACACCGCCAATAGGCCGAATCCAATAAAATCTATTTTTGCTACTCCACTTTCTTTTAGATATGGCGGATCTTCAAGAAAGAGGAAACACAAGATTATCGCCAGAACTCCTATGGGCAGGTTGATATAGAAAACCCAACGCCAAGAATAATTGTCGGTGAGCCAGCCGCCGAGCGTTGGTCCCATGATCGGGCCGAGCATCACGCCCATGCCCCAAATCGCCATGGCCGAGCCGCGTTGCGCCGGCGGATAGATGTCCAGCATCACAGTCTGCGACAAGGGCACCAGCGCGGCGCCGAACACGCCTTGCAGGAGGCGGAAGAGG
>JAFAXJ010000523.1 GCA_019241095.1 Verrucomicrobiota bacterium
GAATTCACGTACTCCTTGGTATTCGCCAGCTTGAATTCGATCAAAAACCTCAAAACTGTTCATTACATAAGGTTCAAGATACAGTACAGGGCCGTCATAGATCCGGTTAGCAAGGAGATTCCGCGCCCAGACGTAACCGGTTTTTCCAATCGGACGCGCGCTGGAGGTGGTGTAAGAATAGGGAGGAAGTCTGGTGGTGGCCGCCATAGAGGTCGCGATTGTCTCTGAAAGGGGCAACTCTTCCGAAAAACAGCGGTCCAATATTCTGCGTAGCATACAAAAGCGGACATCGTCATAACTCAATTCCGCGTTGCTGTAGGCGCCATTCACCAGAAGATGAAGATGATTTGTCTGCACCAGAGTCGGATGCTCCGGATCGCCCCAAGGTTCCGCGTTGAAATGGAGACAGAGGGTTAGATCAGGCCTGATTTGTTCATTGATTACTTTAGCGCGTTCGCGGATCTCAGCCACGCGGTAGAACAGAAGTTGTGCCTCCGTCGAGACAAGCGAATGTTGCCCCGGATCATTCATTGAGCTCGGGTTATAAGGCAGATTCAGTTGGGGATGACTACTGGGGGTGGCTGCGAGTTGTTCTGGACGGAACGTGGTAAGCGGTGAGGTTTCTGATCGGACGAGAGTCACCCTCGCGCCAAATTCCTGTAGCTTGGGCGCGAGCAGTTTTGCAACACGAAGCGTCATATCCCCTTCGGCAACCGGTGTGGAATTACCGATTTGGAACCAGCGCTCTTCCATTCTAGCCCACTCGCCTCCGAGATGGCCAGGATCAATAGCAATGCTGACCCCGCTCAAGGGCTGTTTCTCATTTGGTAAAAACTGACCAGCCCGCCTCCAGGTATGCTGAGCTTCTCGGCGTGAGTTTAAGTCAGGTGCCAAACGCAAGACAAACGTTCGATTAGCATCTTCCCTGACGAGGGCCCGTTGACCGGAAACCTGAATCCAAGCTTCGGCTGGTGTGTCTGATAAGTAGACTGTCCGCAGAATATTGGTGAGTTCCTCGGCCGTCATCGACTCTTGATAAGCTTCTAGAACGTTCCAGTCAGGAACAGGCGCAAGCGCGCTACGTCGTTGGGCCAAAACAGGTAAAATGGAGCAATAGAACAACACAAAAGCAATCGCCGGGCGTATCGCGGTTTGATTCAACAGGTTCGACCACTTATATAAGGATACTTTCATCGCGCATGCTTCGACTTTTATTTCTTGGCGACATCATCGGCGAACCTGGGCGCAAGGCGGTTGCAGAGATGTTGCCGAAGCTGAAGCGAGATTGGTCAGTGGATTTCGTCGTCGCGAATGGCGAGAACGCGGCTGCGGGCAGGGGTATCACGGGCAAAATCTGCATCGACTTGATGCGAGCGGGCGTTGCGGTGGTGACAACCGGGGACCACGTCTGGGATCAGAAAGAGTTAGCCACCTATATTGCGACCGAGCCGAGGCTACTTCGCCCATTGAACTATCCCCTGGGCACCCCCGGCAAAGGCTCGATCGTGCTCGAGTCGGCAAAGGCCAAGGTGGGCGTTATTAATGTTCAGGGACGCACTTTCATGCAGCCAAATTTGGAAAACCCCTTTCGGTTGATCGCGGACGAGGTGGCTAAATTGCATGCCGAGACTCCGGTCATTTTTGTTGATGTTCATGCCGAAACCACAAGCGAAAAAATCGCGATGGGCCGTTTTCTGGACGGCAGGGTTTCTGCCGTAATTGGTACTCATACTCATGTGCAGACGGCAGACGAGCAAATCTTTCCCGGCGGCACGGCTTTTCTTTGCGATGCTGGAATGTGTGGGCCAATGAATTCCATCCTGGGGCGGGAGATTCAGCCAATTATTCAACGGTTTGTCACGAGCATGCCGGTCAATTTTCCAGTGGCTAGGGCGCCGGTTAAATTGCACGGAGTTCTGGTTAATATTGATGAAAAGTCCGGTAAAGCGCTTGAAATCCGGCGCGTAGCAGAACTGCAACCCTCTATGGGGGAAGAGGTCAGTGAAATCCGTGAAGAAGCTTCTGTTCACGAGGCGACCTAAGACTGATCCTAAACTCTCCTCGGGGCCCTTCGATATAACCCTTTTTCACCAGGCGGTGACACTGCTCACCTGGCCGTGGCGGCACTAGAACCGGACGGCTTCAGCCCAGGCCTTGCTGAGCATTCGTGCCCTCGTCCATCGGCAGATTGAAAGCATCAGTTCCAGATTTTAAAAAATGCCATTAGCGGCGGCCACGACCGATTCGAGTGTCAACGCCAGCGCGCAAACCAGCACAATGCCCTTCATGAAATCGGCAACCAAAGACCGGACCGTCGGGCGTGGCCATTCTTGTCGCCGATAACTCTCCGATTAAGTCCGTGGCCGATCTCGGAGGAAAAAGAGTCGTTCTGAACAAAGGATCAACCGTCCACT
>JAFAXJ010000625.1 GCA_019241095.1 Verrucomicrobiota bacterium
TCTTGTTTGATGACGTAGAGGTTGCTACTCGAGCATTGGAAGAACATCCCATTGAGCTGAACGGATATGGACCCTAGAACGCTATTGGAAATAGCGGTGATGGCGGGTGGAACCTTGTATGGCGAAGGTGAAGCCGAGGTTTTGAAGGTTAGCACTGATACGCGTTCTCTTCAGCGTGGCGACCTGTTTATCGCGTTGCGAGGGGTTCATTTTGACGGTCATGCCTATTTGCAAAATGCTCGCGAGAAAGGCGCCGTCGGAGCAATGGTTGAGAGGGTTGATCGTGCGAGTCGGTTGCCTCAAATCGAAGTTTTTAATACGACAGAGGCTCTGCAGCGTCTCGCGAAAGTCTACCGAGAGCAACTTTCATTGCGCTCGATCGGCATTACTGGCAGCAACGGGAAAACGAGCGTGAAAGAGATGATTGGCGCTGTTCTGGGTCGGCGATTTGATACCTTAAAAACGGCAGGAAATCTGAATAACCATTTTGGGGTGCCGCTGACGATGCTCAACGCGAATAGTAACCACGAGGTTGGCGTTTTCGAAGCCGGCATGAATCACGCTGGAGAGATAGCACCTTTGGCAGCAATCATTCAACCTGAGATCGCGGTAGTCACCAACGTCGGGGTCGCGCACATTGGCAATCTTGGATCAAGAGAAGCCATTGCCAGGGAAAAATCCGTTTTGGCAGAAGCAGTTCCTGTTACAGGCTGGATTGTTCTTCATGCCGCAGACGAATACTCCGAGTGGATCGCTCGCAGGTGCAGAGGCAAGGTTATTTTAGCGGGGATCGGTCAAGGCGAGATTCAAGCGCGTGATATCGAGCACAAAATGGGCGGTGAATCTTTCACGCTCAAATTTGGAACTGAAAGCGCTCGGGTGTTTTTACCATTAATGGGGGAGCATATGATCGCTAACGCGTGCATGGCCGCGGCGGTTGGGTTCCTGTTTGGTTTAAGTATTCAGGATTGCGTCACAGGTCTCGAACGAACGGTTCTGCCGGGCAATCGGCTGAAAATGCAGAGCGTTGGAGGCATTTACGTCATCAACGATACCTATAATGCAAACCCTGAATCGATGGTGGCCGCTTTCAGATCGGCAATCAATCTGCCCTGCAAGGGACGACGCGTAGCGGTTCTTGGCAGGATGGGAGAACTAGGAAAGCAATCGGAATCCGGGCACCGAAAAGTTGGGCTCGAAGTAGCCAAGCTCGGATTTGATATACTGATTACCGTGGGAACAGAGGCTGAACTGATCGCTCAAGCAGCTAAGGGTGCAACAGAAACGCATTCGGTCGAAAGTCAGCAACAAGCAGTAGAGACCTTGCTTGACTGTCTACAGCCGGGAGATCTGGTGCTGGTCAAAGGCAGTAATAGTGCTCGAATGGACAGGGTCGTAGATGCACTTGAAGGTTTGAAAACACGCGGTGCATCGAGACTATCATGATGTACTACCTCTACCACCTTAGTCAGGGACCAAACGCTGTCGCGAGCGTTTTTAACGTTTTTCAGTATGTATCGTTCCGGGCTGTTTGCGCTGCGATGACGGCTTTCCTTTTGTGTTTGGTTGCTGGCAGTTGGGTCATTCGAAAACTAACCTCATTGAAGTTCGGTCAACCCATCCGTACAGCTGCGGAAGTGCACCGACTGCACGAACTGCATGGTGTCAAAAAAGGCACCCCAACGATGGGGGGAGTTTTGATGATGGGATCAGTCGTCGCCTCTACTATCATTTGGGCAAGATCTGACAATCGTTTTATCTGGTTAATAATTTTTATTATCCTGTCGAGCTCCGCTCTCGGATTCGTTGATGATTTTCTGAAAGTGAAGAGGAAGAGGTCGGACGGAATTTCAGGGCGACTGAAGCTTTTATTTCAGTTTGTCTTGGCAACCATAGTTGCAGGTTTTTTTCTCACGGATCCCACCCTCGAGGTACAGGCGCGCGAGCTGTATATTCCTTTCTTTAAAGAGCCTGTTATAGCGAATTTAGGTTGGTTTACTCTGCTGTTCTTTGCTGTTGTTATTATGGGGGCATCCAATGCAGTAAACCTAACCGACGGTTTAGACGGATTGGCAACAGGTTGTACTGTTACGGTAGCAACCACCTACGCGATTCTTGCCTATGCTGCGGGAAATGTTGCAATCGCAACCTACCTCGATCTGCCGTTCTATCAGCAGAGCGCCGAGGTCACTGTCCTCTGCACTGCTCTAGCGGGTGCAGGTCTCGGGTTCCTCTGGTTCAACTGTCACCCTGCTAGAGTCTTTATGGGCGACACCGGCTCTCTTTCGATTGGAAGTACTCTCGGAGTCGTCGCGATATGTTGCAAGCAAGAACTGCTGTTCATTGTGGTTGGCGGTATTTTTGTCATTGAGGCTTTATCGGTCATTGCGCAGGTTCTAAGTTTTAAGCTGACCGGAAAGAGAGTTCTTTTAATGTCGCCTTTGCACCATCATTTCGAGCTTAAAGGTTGGAAAGAGAACACAGTGACAGTTCGTTTTTGGATAATGTCGCTGATGTTTGCGTTTTTAGGTTTAGCAACTCTGAAGCTGCGATAATGTTCGCGCGTACAAGGGCAAACAAATAATAGAAGCTACCAGCAAATTAAAATCCGCCTGCATGGATCTTACCAACAAACGAGTTGCGGTTCTGGGGTTAGGAGCCAGTGGCGAGGCGGCTGCGAAACTGTTGCATCGAAAAGGAGCTCTTGTATCGGTGTTTGATAGTAACCCGGTGCCGTCCGCAAAAGTGAGCGCGATGAGAGATTTGAATATATCAGTCGGAACCGAAGCAGCAGTGTATTCGGATCATTATGATCTTGCAGTTGTAAGTCCTGGGATTAACCCCCAGAGTCCGCTCGTTCGTCTCTTTAAAAATATCACTCATTGCGGAGAACTGGAACTGGCATTTAGATTTTGTTCGCGACCAATCATTGCGATTACTGGTACAAACGGCAAAACCACAACGACTGAGTTGGTTACTCGAATGCTGAATACCGCGGGGATTCGCAGTCTGGCTTGCGGCAACATCGGCCTACCATTATCGGAGGCGATAAACAGACAGGATGAGATAGACATTTTCACCGTTGAAGTGAGTTCCTTTCAACTTGAAACGGTTTTCACCTTCAAACCTGCAATCGCTCTCTGGTTAAACTTCGCAGCGGACCATCTTGATCGTTATCCGACGCTGGACGCTTATTACCATGCGAAGCTGCGTATATTCGCTAACCAAAATGCTTCGGACTGGGCGATAGTAAATCGACGCGAAAGACTTCCAAGTTTGGCGGCACAAACGTTGACGTTTAACGCCTATGACAATGATGCCGAGTTTAGCTTTGATTCTGGCGAGATTTGCTTTCGGGGTACCCCGGTTCTGGATATTGCCGAAACCCAACTACATGGGATTCATAACATAGAAAATCTGATGGCTGCTTTGGGTGTGGCTTTCGTGCTCCGAATTCCATGGGAAAAAGCGGCGATAGGTCTCAAAGGCTACCGTCTTCTGCCGCATCGCTGCGAGACGGTCGGCAACATCGATGGTGTAACTTATATCAACGATTCCAAGGCCACTAATATTGATTCGCTCAGGAAGGCCTTGGAATCGCAAACTGCCCCGGTAATCTTAATCGCTGGAGGTAAAGACAAGGGGTTCGATTTTGACAGCCTTATCGAGTTGATAGCGGCAAAAGTTAAACAGGCCGTCCTCATCGGAGAGATGGGCAACCGAATTCGTGATAGTTGGTCCAGGGCTGTGCCGTGCGTTCTTGCATCGACGCTTTTAGAAAGTGTGCAGATTGCTCGGCGGGCTGCTCATTGCGGTGAGGTTGTGCTGTTCTCCCCTGGAACATCTTCTTTCGACATGTTCCGGGACTATTCCGATAGGGGAGATCAATTCAGGGAAATTGTTCAGGAGTTAAGCAGGTGAAACTGACCAAGCAACCAGTTAGACAGACAGCGGGAAGAAATCTTCGGACCTCCGTAGGACGGCCTGCTTCAAGGTACGCTAAGGATGATTATGAAGAACCTAATGTCAGGCTTTCGCGAGCTTTTATCGTCGTTCTTCTGCTGCACGTAGTAGCAGTAGGCGGAATTTTTACGTTCAGCGCTTTGAAAGATCGTCAAATTACCAGGGCAACTGCGAAGCCTAATACGGACAGTGCGCGACCGTTAGCGGCAACCAAAGCAGTCCAGAAAGTCACGAGCACAACTCATAAGGTCAAACAAGGAGAGACGCTTAGCGGAATAGCTTTTGAATACGGTATAAACGTGCGTGACCTTGAGCAGGCAAACGCCCTCAAAGCAGGCACTCAGGTAAACGCGGGAAGAGAATTAATCATCCCGGAAAAAGCGGGGATAACCAATGTTCCTGCTGATGTTCAAAAGCTGGTCGATGCTCAACGCACGACAAATAATTCCAAATCACAGAGCGGCAGCACAGGGAGTGAGACAGGAGAAGTGAAAAAAATCTATATCGTCCAAAAAGGGGATAGCCCGGGCACGATTGCGAAAAAGTTCAAGGTTGGTTATGACGAATTGTTAAAAGCGAACGGAATTGAAAACCCTAAACGGCTGCAAGTTGGCCAGAAGTTAACAATTCCTTGAACACCGGATGCACAAGCAAAGCGCATACATTCTAGTGCTTTCCGTGGCGATATTAGTCACGATCGGTTTGGTTATGCTCTATAGCACAGGGGCATTTGCGCCAGACAGCCACGGTGATGAATTTGGCTTCCTCAAGAAACAGAGCTTTTGGCTCGGTATCGGTTTTCTATTTGCGATCATTTGCGCGGTTGTCGATTATCATTGGTTTCAAAAAGCTTGGTATCTCATTTTGCCGATGGTAGTGCTTTTGCTGGTTCTTTGTTTTGTGCGTCCAATTGGAATGCGTCTGAATGGGTCTTCTCGTTGGGTGCATGTTGGATCGATTACATTGCAGCCATCAGAATTAGCAAAGTTAGCTGCAATCATATTTGTTGCCTGGTGGTTTTCAAAATTTGAGAACAAATCGGGTAATTTCCTCACAGGGGTTGTCTATCCTTTGCCGGTCATCGGACTTCTGTTGGCGCTAATTATCACCGAGACCGATCTAGGTAGTACACTTCTTATCGGCGCTACCGTCCTTTTTATGATGTTTGTTGCTGGCGCCCGCCTGCGTTACCTCGGGCCGGTCATTGTATCAGGGGCAGGCGCGATTTTAGTTACGGCTTGGCGCATTTCCGAGAGACATGGACGTCTAATGGCCTTTTTGCATCCGGAGAAATATCAGGATACTGAGGGTCATCAGCAACTGATGGGCTTGATAGCCTTTGGTTCCGGAGGTATTGAGGGTCTCGGCCTTGGTAATGGACGCCAGAAGATGTTGTATCTGCCATATGCTCATACCGACTTTATTTTTCCGGTTATCGGCGAGGAACTTGGACTGCGAGTCACACTGCTGATTGTATTTTGCTATCTCCTGGTAATTACATGCGGAACCTTGATTGCATTGAATGCCAAAGACCGGTTTGGGATGTTGTTAGGTTTTGGTCTCACTGCGATTCTCGGACTGCAGGCCGCAATCAATATAGGAGTCACGACATCCCTGTTGCCTAACAAAGGCTTGCCGCTGCCGTTTATAAGTTATGGGGGATCTAACCTTTTCTTCTGTCTTCTATGTATTGGGGTCTTAATTAATATCTACCGTCAAGGCAAAGAACCTATCTCTCCTGCTAAAGAACAGTTATCTGTCAAGATACGGCATCTGAATAGAATGTAACCATGACAAATGCCCTTCATGTTGCGGTTGCTTGCGGCGGTACTGGTGGGCATCTTTTTCCTGGCATCGCTGTTACGGACGTGCTGCGGGATCGAGGGCACGAAGTTTTGTTGCTTATTTCAGAGAAAGAAATCGATGAACTTGCTGTTCATAAGCGGTCCGATTTGCAAACAGCTAAGATTCCTGCCATCGGGATGCCGCGAGTATTGTCGCCTAAAATCGTAACCTTTACTCTGAAGTTTCTGACAGGGATTGCTGTCTGTCGCAGGTTGTTCAATTCCTTTAAGCCTAATGTGGTTCTGGGAATGGGTGGTTTCACATCAACTGGTCCTATGCTCGCCGGTCGGATCTCTGGTATTCCAGGGTTCATTCATGAATCAAATGCCGTACCTGGCAAAGCGAATCGCTTGAATGCCCGCATTGCAGGCAGAGTATTTGTCGGTTTTTCGGAATGCACTTCTTATTTTCCGAAAGCGGCCGTTCAGGTGACTGGCACGCCGATCCGCAAAAGCCTCCAAAGGCATTTGGATCGGGATCAGATTGTGCAAACACTTGGCCTAAAGCCCGATCTAAGCACGGTGCTGATTATGGGTGGGAGTCAGGGCGCCCATGGAGTGAATGAGAAAGTACTTACGGTGCTGCATCGTTTCACGAAGAGGCGGGTGCAGTTCATTCATCTAACAGGTAAAGTAGATCAGCAGCGCGTTTACGAAGCGTACCAGAAAGAAGGAATTCCCTCATTTGTAACCGCGTTTTACTATCGAATGGAAGAGCTCTATTTTATAGCAAATCTGGTCGTTGCAAGATCGGGCGCCGCAAGTTTAACGGAGTTCGCTTATTTTGGCTTGCCGGCGATATTAATTCCGTACCCTTTTGCTGCCGAGAATCATCAGAGTTTAAACGCAGAAATCTTTGCCAAAGCCGGCGCCGCTATTGTAGTAAACGAAAGTGTAAGTGAAGAAATAATCGGCTCTCTGATAGAACAGCTTTTGAATGACAAGGATAGGGCGCATTTGATGTCTCAGAAAATGCGTTCACTTGCTCCAAGCGATGCAGCCGAGCGGATAGCCGACATAATAGAGAAAACCTGTAAATGACTTTGGGAGCACCACAAAAGCTTACTAAAATTCTGTTGGAGAGTTCCAGGCGCATTCATCTTATCGGTGTTGCTGGTTCTGGTATGAGCGGCTTAGCGGCTCTTCTTCTCGAGTTAGGACATCAGGTGAGTGGTTGCGATCGCGTTAGCACAATCGACACAAAAAGGTTAGAAACACTGGGTTTGAAATTTTATCTGCCGCAAACGGCAGAGAATGTACGTTCTGCGGACCTAGTCATTTACTCCTCAGCGATAAATGCCGGCAACCCTGCATTTGACGAAACACAACGGTTAGGCATCTCGATGGTGCGCCGAGCAGAGGCGTTAGCCGCTATCATGCATAACAAAAATGGGCTGGTCGTTGCCGGGATGCATGGAAAAACGACAACCGCAGCGATGCTCACTCATGTATTGAGGGTCGGCGGCGTTCAACCCTCCCATTATGTCGGGGCGGAAATACCGATCCTGGGAACTAACGCGCATTGGGAGAAAGATGGTGATTATTTTGTCGCTGAAGGAGACGAAAGCGATGGGACCATACGACTTTATCATCCGAAGCATGCAATCGTGCTCAATGTTGAGGAGGAGCATCTCGACTATTATAGGGATCTGAACGCCATCAAAGAGGTGTTTAGCCGGTTCATGGATCAGGTAAGTGGAACGATTTTTTTCTGTGCAGACGATCAAAACGCAAGCAGACTCTGCGACGGACGACGGAATGCAGTTTCTTTCGGAAACTGTGAATTGGCTGACTATCGATTTGAAATATACAAGCGGTTGCAAGACGGTTGTGAGTTCGTATTGTGGAAACGGGGCCTAAATTTAGGCAAAGTAAATTTGGGTGTTCCCGGTCTTCACAACGCGAGCAATGCGACCGGGGTTATCGCTATTGCGAGCGAATTGGGTGTTTCGGTTTGCTCGATTAAAGAAGCATTACAAACCTTTCGTGGCGCTAAGCGACGATTTGAGATAAAACTGCAAACCGATGATTACACGTTAGTGGATGATTATGGGCATCACCCCAGTGAAATAAAAGCAACTTTAGTCACTGCGAAATCGCTTGAACGACGCCGGGTTATTGTAGCATTTCAACCGCATCGCTACAGTCGTACTTCTACATTAAGAGAGCAGTTCGGGTCAGCTTTTCATGATGCTGATATGCTCTATGTCACTGACGTGTATTCTGCGGGTGAGAAACCCATTGCCGGAGTCTCGGGCGAGACTATCGCATCGGCTGTCAAGGCCAGTGGTCATCCGGCAGTATATTATGTAGCCGATCGCGACCAACTGATACCTGAGCTAGGGCGTCTGTTACGCTCAGGCGATTTGCTCCTTACTCTGGGCGCCGGCGATATTCATGAAGAGAATAGCAAGTTGGCGTCTGACCTCCGATTGGCTGCAGAATTGCGAGAAGCAATGGGAGCAGGGGAGATAAGACCTTATGAGCCCTTGTCAAAGCACACCACATTGCGAATAGGCGGGCCAGCGCAGTTCTGGATCGAGCCCGAAACAAGAGGCGGTTTGGCAAATGTGCTACAGTTTTGTACCACTGCACGTGTTCCAGTTCTCCTGGTTGGGCGCGGGTCGAACCTTCTGGTAAAAGATGGAGGGATTTCCGGGGCGGTTATTCACTTGGGAAGAGGTCATTTTCTGGACCTTTCAGTTGAGGGCGACACGATCCGTGCCGGAGCAGGTGTAAAACTAAAGCAGGTTGCAGCAGCGGCAAGGCAGGCCCGACTTGGTGGCTTTGAGTGGATGGAAGGGATCCCTGGGAGTGTCGGAGGCGGCTTACGAATGAATGCGGGTGCGATGAAGACAGAACTATTCCAGCAGGTTGTTAGTGTCCAGGTTGTAAGCCCGAGAGGTGAGTTCGCAACATTGACTCCTGATCAGATTGACATCGAGTATCGGAATGTCCCTGCTTTACGACACTGCTTCGCTGTCGAGGGAACATTCCGAGGCAGACCAGATAGCCGGAACTCTATTGATAATCTGCTCGCGCAATCAGCGGCCATAAGAAAGTCGACTCAACCAATCGCGGCAAGCGCTGGCTGCATTTTCAAAAATCCCAAAGAGTGTTCTGCTGGAAGGCTAATTGAAGAGTTGGGATTGAAAGGAAGAACCGTGGGTGCGGCTCGAGTATCGCAAATTCATGGAAATTTTATTGTAAATGATGGTGGCGCCCGTGCTAGCCACGTGTTGCGACTGATTCAAGAGATCCAAACGATCGCCCGGGAACGTCGGGGAATCGAATTACATCTGGAAGTACAGATAGTAGGAGATGATAATGAATAGCTCGTTAATGGGACGTAAAATAACAGTGTTATGCGGCGGCATCAGCTCTGAGAGGGATGTCTCGTTGAGATCAGGGCGGGCGGTGTGCCGTGCACTCCAGGCCCTGGGAGTTGATGCATGTGAATGGCCGATTGACAAGGAAAGTTTTGATTTACCTCACGGTACGCAATTAGTTTTCAACTGTTTGCATGGCACCTTTGGCGAAGACGGTAGTGTACAGCAAATCCTTGAGGCCCGAAATGTCCCCTACACCGGAGAAGGAATTCCCGGCAGCCATTTGGCTTTTGATAAGATCGCGAGCAAAAGACGCTTCCAGAAAAGAGGAGTTCCTACCGCAGGATTTGTTGCATTACGAAAAGGTGAGAAGCTCGATCTGGCATTGCCCTTAGTAGTCAAAGTCCCCTGTCAAGGTTCCAGTGTAGGTGTTTATAGTGTTCAGACTTTGCCACAGCTCAGAAAAGCATTGGATCAGGCCTTTGCTCAATCAGAGGAAATCCTGGTAGAACAGTTTATACCGGGACGAGAGCTAACCGTTGGAGTTCTTGGGACCAAGGCGCTCCCAGTTATCGAGATTCGTCCTGAAGGTGGATTCTATAGCTACGAAAACAAATACACCTGGACAGGCACGGGCGGTTTCACTGAGCACTTGTGCCCGGCGAGACTGAATGTGCACGAAACTCGGTTAATCCAAGAAACTGCGCTGGCGGCGCATAGGAGCTTGGATCTTAGCGTCTATTCGAGGGTTGACATTATACTTGCTAACGACGGCATACCGTATGTTCTCGAAGTTAATACAATTCCTGGAATGACTGAAACAAGTCTTTTACCGGAAGCGGCTGCGGCGATGGGCATGTCAATGTCGAAGTTATGTGAAGAAATTGTGCGATTATCTATTGCTAAAACTTCTTTCCAGCATTCCCCGGCTGTTCAGCAACCTTATTATAACGGGCTTTTCCAGCGGAAGGAGGTTTGGTGCTAAGTTTGTGATCAGGAAGTCAATTGTTCGGACGGCAAACAAACGAGCGTCTACCTCAAAGCAGCGCAAGCATCAGCATTTGCTTGATGTTAAGGTTCGCGCAAAACGGGTGTCGGCTCAGCGGACCCAAAAGATCGTTTTCTTTTTTTGCGCACTTCTGCTTTCGGCATCCGTTCTTGGCGGCATAGTGTTTGGTGCTAGACATGTCTCCGATGCGCTGTTTTTTGCGAATCGAGATTATGCATTGAAAAATATCGATATTACCACTGATGGTAACCTGTCCCGGGATACGGTTTTGCGAGTTGGGAAACTAACTGAAGGTCAGAATCTTTTCTGTATTGACCTGCCCAAATTGCAAGAGAGACTCACTTCGTTGCCACAGGTAGAGGATTGCAAAATCAAAAGAATCATTCCGAATAAGATTGCTATCGCGATCCAGGAACGCCGCCCAGTAGCTTGGGCCGTCCCGGCAAGTAAGACAAATTCTTTCAATTACGAAGACTCCTATCTTGTTGATCGTCAAGGTATCCTTTTAAAGACTAAATCACTGGCACCGGAATACCTCGGACTTCCTTTAATCATGGGAGTCGAAACGAATAATCTTCAAGCGGGGCAGCCATTGGACCGTGACGATGTCAAATCTGCTCTTGAGCTTCTACAAGTTTCCTCTGAAATACTAAAAGGGCGTCTACAGATTCAGAGCATCGACTTATCTAAAGGATATTGCCTGGTGGTTACAGACAAGCAGAAAGCTAACATAACTTTCAGTCCGGACGATCTCCCAATGCAGGTGCGACGGCTACAAACGGTTCTGACCTATTGCGACCAAAACAATAGAGAGCTGCAAACTGCAAATTTCATGGCGCAACGAAACATTCCGGTAACGTTCGTACAGACTGAACAGCCTGAAACGCTGGCTGAACCAATTCCCGAGACGAAGGTTGAAAGCACCCCCAAACCTGATACCGCAACCGGTAAGAATTCAAAAACGCAGAGCAAAAAACCTCATAAGGCGGAGCACCATCGAAGCATGCAACAGGAGTTGAGAAAAAACTTTGTGCGACGAGCGCTTCCGGTAAGTGCGACTCAAATACAATGGGTAGAGAAAATATCTTTGTAGGGCTTGAGATAGGGACATCTAAAATCTGTGCCGTAGTAGCAGAAGGGCGGAACGATGGTACTCTTAAGGTGATAGGTGTCGGCAGTGTTCCATCGCGCGGAATACGGAAAGGTGAAATTGTAGATTTTGAAACCGCAAAGCGTTGTTTGCATGATGCTATCTCCGATGCAGAAGAGAAAAGTGATGTGGAGATCAGTGAAGTTTATCTGGGAATAACAGGTAGCCATATCCGCAGCTTCAATAACCGCGGCGTGGTCGTTCTGGAAGAAGGACGCGAAGAAATTGATGAGCAGGATCTTGAGGATGTGCGCACGAATGCGCGTGAAGTTAGTTTGCCGATGGAAGATTGCATCCTGCACACAATCATCCAGCACTATTATGTAGATGGGCAGGATGACGTCCTGAATCCGGTTGGATTATTGGGTAAAAAGTTAGAAGCCGATTATCACATAGTGTACGGGATTCGGACCAGGATCCAGAACGCGATACGATGCGTCAAGGAGCTTGAGCTTGAACCGTCTGATGTCGTGATCAATTCATTTGCAACCGCTCAAGCGGTGCTGGAAAAGAACCACAAAAAACAAGGAGCGATTGTAATCGACATTGGCGGTGGCACCACGGATTTTGTGGTTTATGTTGATGGCGCTGTCAAACAAAGCGGAGTGCTTGCCATTGGTGGAGATCACGTCACAAACGACATTTCGATTGGATTAAAAATCCCCACTACGCGTGCTGAAAAATTAAAAATTGATGAAGGGAGTGTTACGTTAGGAACAGCGTTTCCTGGCGAAACAATTCTGCTGCGGGATGAGACCGGATTTGCGGGCCGGGAAATTGAACGCGAATCTTTGAATCAGATTATTCATTCACGTCTGAGAGAAGGTCTGGAAATCGTTAAGCGTCAGATTGAAACCGAACAGAACATGCATTACATCGGTGCGGGGCTGTTTCTAACAGGTGGCTGTAGCCAGGTGCGAGGTTTATCTTCGTTGTCATCTGAAGTCTTTGAGCTGCCAGTCACCATGGCGCACGCCACCCCGATGGCCGGAGTGACTTCAGCTTTTGAGAACCCCCAATTTTCTACTGCATTAGGCTTGGTCAAATATGCTTACCTAGTCCAGACCGATCGCCCAAACTCTGGAGGGCTTTTTCGCCGAGCTTTTCAAAGATTAAGCGGAATGTTCCGAACCTGAAAACAATATGGTGCAGCTAAACCGTCAGTATGAACGAATAGAATATCAACCTATCTCAATCAAGGTTGTTGGACTCGGAGGCGCTGGATGTAACATCCTCGATCGAGTGATGCTCGACGGTATTGAAGAGGTCGACTTGATGGCCATCAATACCGACGCACAATCGTTAACCGCTTCGGTGGCCGCGC
>JAFAXJ010000303.1 GCA_019241095.1 Verrucomicrobiota bacterium
GGCCGTTTCAAGATAGGCTTTGAGCGTTTCATCCGAGACGATCCCAGGGAGCTCAATTGCGGATCGCTGAGAAGATGAAAGAGAATCAACAAAGCTCTGAATTTGTGGAAATATTCTGCCCACAACAATCAGCCTGGCTCGATCCGAAAAAGGGAGAAATGCGCGAATGGAGGCTAAGGGATTTTTGTATTCTTGCATCCCTATCTGCACGATTGCCGAACGCCTTTCCGAGATCGGGCGGGGGTGGTAAAGCTCAGGCGTGATGCACGTAGGTATGACTCTTATCTTCGATGCAGGAAAGAAGGCATCGGAGGCGACCTCGTTGACCAGTTCTGAGCATGTCGTCACCAAGTGGTCCGTTAGACGGTAAGTTATTGCTTTATAGATGCGCCGCGGCCAATTCCAGTTGCCTAGAGATCGCCTGTCTACATCATGCGCAACAGTCACTGAAGGACAAGAGTACCGGCATGGAACGGCTCCGTTTACCAAAATAAGGTCAGGATTTAACTCAGTTAAGACCTGTGAACCGCGTTTTAGCCAGATCCAGAACTCAAACCCATAGCCTTTGCCATCGGTTTCGGTAAGGCTGCGAATGACTGGCAGGTTTGGATATCGGAACAGCTCGGGTACTCGTTTTGAAGATGGCTCCCTGGTAGTCAAGCCAATTACCTCATGCCCTAGACCGGCCAGTTCGTTCGCTAGACTAAATAGAAAATGGCTGATCCCATCAGGAACCGAGAAAGGCACCCGCTTAGTTAGCACAATTCTCATTACCTGTTCGTCCCTCCTCTCTACGCCAAAGCCATACTAAACCATTTTAATGCACCAACACGCTCAATCTTACCTGGAGGCCGAAACACGCTAGAATAGATCGTTACGGTTTGCGCTACATACAAGACGCGACCTTAAGAAGCCGACAATTTCCTCGCTCGCCTCCGTAGGCATTAACTTAGTCAGACAGTAAGGCTCCGGAAATCGACAATAATCGAAACACGGACGGTACGGACAGATATCTCTGATGACCACCAGATTTTGCTCTCCAAAGGGCCGAAACCATTTGGCTTCGCCTGGCCCAAAAATTGTGACAACAGACAATCCTAGTGCAGCAGCGACATGCGCGGGACCACTATCGTTTGCTATCAAAACGTCAGCGCAACTCAGAATCGCTAAAAGCTGCGCAACATTGGTGGACTCGAACGTGTAATCGGCAAGCGATTTCAAGCCGGCGCCGTAGCCATCCAGATCAGGAAAGAGCAGCAGCAAAAAATCAAGCTCCTTACGCAGACGGATAATGAGTTCCCTGAAGTAAGGCTCGGGCCAGCGACGCACCTTTTGTGCAGCTCCGCAATGGAGAGCAATTATAGCTCGTCCATTGGCATTTATCTTTTCGCGATATCTGGCCGCCAAGTCGGCATCGGGCAATAATTTTGGTGAGACATGTTGAGTTTTGGTTCTCAACAGCTTGTCTTGAAGATTCCACCAATCTTCAACCTTATGCGCCTCCTCGCTGATGACCAAAGATTCGTTGAGAAATGGCCAACTTAGACGAGTCTTGAACCCGATCCGACGTTTGGCGCCTATCAGCCACATAAAGAAATGATCCCGTGGATCTCGGCGCACAGACAGAGCAGCCTCGAAGCGGCAATTTCTCAGCCGCCAGATTAAGTTGAGCAGGTTGCCCCATGGCCATCTCCAGAGCCGGTACTTACCCCGAAAAGCGGTCCAGGGTGGGGTGAAGTCAATCCATCTGAAATCGGAATAAGCCGATTCAAGCAAAAGCCGTCCATGCGGTTTTCCCGCAATCGTTACTTCCCAGCCTGCAGACAGAATCTGCTGGAGTGCGGCTGTGAGCATCGTCATATCCCCAAGGCCCCAGAACTCTATCAGTAAACAGCGATGCTTATTCATTTCCAACAGGCGCATCCTTCCACGAAGTGCCGCCGCCGACAAGTAGCGGATATTCCTAGCTAAGACTCAGGCGATTGCCGTTAAGACTCGCGTACATCTGAAACCTGCACGCGAGACACGGCGACATCATTAGCTTAATCAACAAATTGTTTTGTTTTTAGCTTGCTAGAAAGATTGGTTGCCGCGTGTCTAAGACATCCTCGTTTCCCCATGCGCAAAGGCTATTTAGCACTTGTACTTCACGCTCACCTGCCATTCGTACGTCATCCGGAGCATCCCAGTTTTCTTGAGGAAGACTGGCTCTTTGAAGCAATTACCGAGACCTACATTCCTTTGTGGCAGATGCTCGAGGGCCTGGTGCGAGATGGTGTCCGATTCCGGCTAACGATGTCATTAACGCCGACACTATGCGCTATGCTGGAGGATGAGTTGCTTCGTCAACGCTATCTCCGTTATCTGAATCAGGCGATTGGGTTGTCCAAAAGCGAGATCGACCGAACCATTGGCCAGCCAGAAATCAATGATCTGGCTCGCATCTATCACACCAGGTTTCTTGAATGCAGAGAAATCTATGTAGACAGGTTGAACTGTGATCTTGTCGCCGCATTTCGACGCTTTCAGGATGAAGGGCATCTTGAAATCATTACCTCTGCCGCGACTCACGCCTTTCTCCCTTTGATGGCGCAAAATCCGCAGGCAGTTCGCGCACAGATCATGATCGCCCGAGACGAGTACCAGAAATATTTTGGGCGCAAACCGCGCGGTATCTGGTTGCCCGAGTGCGCATATTTTGTCGGCTTGGAAAACTACTTGAAAGAAGCTGAAATACGCTGGTTTTCGCTCGACGCACATGGGCTGATGTTTGGCACGCCACGTCCTCGGTACGCGATTTTTTCGCCCTGTTTTACGGCCGCAGGACCGGCTGCTTTCGGACGCGACCGGGAATCGAGCAAGCAAGTGTGGAGCGCGCAGGAAGGCTATCCTGGAGACCCAGCTTACCGGGAATTTTATCGAGATATTGGTTTTGATCTGGATCTGGATTATCTCAAACCGTTTCTGCACGGAGATGGGTTGCGGAAGTTCACCGGAATTAAATATTATCGAATCACCGGTCGTACCCTGAACAAAGGAATTTATGTGCCCGGCTGGGCGCACGGAGCTGCCGATCACCATGCCTCCGATTTCGTTGCGAGTAGAGTGAAGCAAGTAGCGCGTTTGATTGAAGCTACTAACATTGAGCCGATCGTACTAAGCCCATTTGATGCGGAACTTTTTGGGCATTGGTGGTACGAGGGACCCACATTTCTAAATTTCGCTATTCGCAAGGCCGTTTACGATCAGTCCACTTTCGAGCTAACTACTCCGAGCTCTTACCTTGCAGGTCACGATACGCTACAAGTTATTTCTCCCAGCCCATCGAGCTGGGGACACAAAGGCTTTTGGGAGGTTTGGTTAGATGAATCTAATTCCTGGATTTATCCGCATTTGCATGCCGCAGCTCGACGAATGACGGAGTGTGCCAGCGATGTCATAAAAAATCCGATTGCATGGAAGGAAAGAATATTGAAACAAATGGCGCGCGAGCTGTTGCTCGCCCAAGCGAGTGACTGGGCGTTTTTGATGAAAACCGGGACAGCTCGCGATTACTCTGTCAAACGGACTAAAGATCACATACTGCGCTTCACGCGGCTGTATGATCACCTAAAGGCTGAATCGATGGATGAAGAGTTCCTCGCCGACTGCGAATGGCGGGACAACATATTTCCAGAAATTAATTGGCGCTATTATGTTTAAAACTGCATACGTCTGTTCCTGGAATAGCTGCATTCGACCTATAATTCTCAGCCTAATGTTTTCCT
>JAFAXJ010000398.1 GCA_019241095.1 Verrucomicrobiota bacterium
GATGAGATCAAGATGATCCCCGCTCCTTGTCTAAGAAGCTTGGCGAACAGACGATAAATTTCGGTTTTGGTCCCGACATCGACTCCGGTAGTCGGCTCATCAAAGATAAATAGGCGCGCTCCATGATTCAGCCACTTGCCAACCACAATCTTTTGCTGATTTCCTCCGGAAAGGCTCGAAGCCGGCGCGTCGCGCGAGGCCGTCTTTATCTGAACATCCCGGATTTGGCGGTCAGCTGCCGAGGCCTCAGAAAATGGACTGATCAACGCCGCTTTTGTCAGGCGTTTGTAGATGGGCAGGTTCAGGTTGAAGCCGACGCCTAAATTCAGGCACAATCCTTGATCCCTGCGGCTTTCGGGCACTAAAGCAATGCCTAGGTTAATGGCATCCTGCTCATTACGGATATGAACGGGTTTGCCGTACCAGTAAATGGATCCATGCGTTCTCGGAAAACGCCCGAACAGGCTCTGCACGAACTCACTCCGCCCGGCGCCGATCAGTCCGTACAGGCCGATAACTTCGCCGGCCCGAACCCTCACTGATATATTTTCAAAACCCTTGCCGGACAAATTTTCCGTCCGCAGTATTTCCTCCCCGAACTCAATCTTCTCTTTGTAATAGACCTGATCTATCGAGCGATTGATCATCCCGGTAATTAGTGCCTGTTCGTTAGTCTCCGAAACCCGCTGAGTTGAGATCAATTGTCCATCACGTAAGATCGAAACCCTGTCGGCCAGCTGGAAAACTTCTTCCAACCGATGGGAGATGTAGACGATTGTAACACCTTTTGCTTTGAGACGATTGATCAGCGAAAACAGCTGAGCCGCCTCTTGGCGGGTCAGATAGGCTGTTGGCTCGTCAAAAATCAGAAATCTTGTACCTCGGGTTGCAGCTCTAGCGGTCGCAACCAGTTGCTGTTGGCCTATCGTAAGCGATGAAAGTAGAGCTCCCGCCGGGAGATAAAATCCAATTTCGTTGAGAATGCGTTGGGCTTCCCGCACCATGGCCCGGTGTTGCAACAACCCGAAACGGATCCTTTCATCTCCAAGGAAAAGGTTAGCAGCAACGGTCAGGTGCGGACATAATACCACCTCCTGGTGAACCGCATTAATGCCCAAACCGATTGCTTCGTGGGGCGTACCCAATGCTACTGGTCGGCCTTCCCAATGCACCTCGCCGGCCGACCGGACATAAACACCGGTCAGAAGCTTAATCAGTGTCGATTTACCTGCGCCGTTCTCACCAACAATCGCATGGATCTCGCCGGCGTCGAAAATCAGGTCCACACCCTTTAGGGCATGAGTTGCCCCAAATCGCTTATCAAGGCGCTTTAACTCCAACAAAGGCGCGGCGGTTCCCGTCGCGCTTTTGCTATTTGGGTCGTTATCTGTCTGGATCATCCGATTTGAGTGTCATCAAGCCTGGACCTATTCGCGGACAATATTGTCAATTACTTCAGCTTAGGGTTCAACAGATCCTGTGAACGTTGATCATTCATTGTCTGCTTAGTAATGAGAGTGACACCTGTATCCACATCCTTCGGGACCTGCTCGCCCTTTGAGGCAGCCAAGGCTACTTTGATACCCTCGTAACCCATCCGGAAAGGGTCCTGCACAACCAGACCGGCAAGCACGCCATCACTCAGAAACTTGATGAGCTTAGGGTCCGAATCGAACCCGATCACTTTGATTTTATTTTGGAGTTTATTCTCGGCAACGGCCTGACCAGACCCTTGAGCCATGATCAGGTTTGAAGCGAAGACGCCCCGCAGATCTGGGTTGGCCGTGATGAGATCAGTCATGATGTTGAGCGCTGTCGTGGCCTGGCCATCAGCAACCTTATCCGCAACTAACTTGAGCCCTGGATATTTTGACGCAAGGACTTCTTTGAATCCCTTCGCGCGCTGATCCAAAGACCCGACTCCGGGAAGTGAGGTAATGAGGGCAACATTGCCTTCTGGCTTGCCGTAAGTTGCTGCGATCGCACTGGCAAGGCCGTCAGCAGCAACCCTTCCACCTTGCACGTTGTCAGTGGTCAAAAAGGAAGTGAACGATTGGGAGTCCGCAGCGGAATCAATCCCGATGATTTTGATTTTCTTGGCTGCTTCGGTTATCGGCTTTCCAAGCGCTTTAAATTGAGTTGGCGCTATAACGATGGCTGCAGGCTTTTCGGAAACTGCATTTTCCAGGATCGAAATCTGGCCATTAATATCGGATTCGGATTGAGCGCCGAGTTCTGGAACATTTACATCCAGATCCTTCGCGGCTTTACGGCCTCCGGCAAAGACAATCTGCCAATAGTTAGAAGTAGTGTCTTTAA
>JAFAXJ010000490.1 GCA_019241095.1 Verrucomicrobiota bacterium
CGCCGTCGAAGTGCGGCCGGTGATGAACACTGTGCTTGGCCGTTATTGGCGCGGCCGACGTTGGTAAGCGTTTTTCACAGAACCTCTGTCAGCCGTCGCGTTTAAATCGGGCGCTGCCGAAACGGACCGCGTTGTGCAGGGCCGAACGCTAATGGGTGCTGGTCAGCTTCATCAGCGCCAGCCCGGAGACGATCAGCACGGCGGCCCCGATGCGCAGCAGGCCCATGGGTTCCTGCAAGGCGACCACTCCGACGACGAACGCCCCAACCGCACGATGCCCGTCCAGACCACGTACGAAGTCTCGAGGGGCAGCGTCCGCTCGCGTACGCCAGGAGTCCGAAACTCGCGACCATGACGGCGACCGTCGCGATGCCCATGCGGGTAAAGCCCTCGGACTGCTTCATGAGATAGGCCCAGAGCACCTCAAGCAGCCCGGGATGATAAGAGAGATCCAGGCCATTGGCGGTATCTCGGGCATCTAGCGTGCATCGGTCAACGGCAAACGGTCAGGGTTCAGACGCGAACCCGTGCAGGTTCGAGAACTCACGTTGCATTGCTCGCACTGAGCAGCAGGCGTGGGAGGGGCCTGAATTTTCCGCTTTCCGCTTTCGGGCCAGTTTAACCCATTTTCGATAATGTCCTTTATCGCATCCTCCAACCGGCAATTTGATCTATCGCGTCTTTTCTACGTCGCGATCGCCACTTCGTCTCCGACTGTGACCCCCAGGATCAGGGACGCTGAGGCACAACGAAGCGAAATCTCGAGAAACCCAGCGCTTCCTGCGATGAGAAACGGTTCTGGAGGTTGAGTAGCATCTTCGCCGTAGTAACTCAATAATCGTGTAATGAGATGACTTCTGACCTGGCACCGGAACCGCTGTTCCGTCAGCCTCGACTTCAGGTGATTCCATTCCAGATTGGTTACACAATTACCAAAGTGATCTACATGGATGATCCGTCCCGAAATGGTTCCATTCTGATGAAACTGGGGACGGTTTATTTGCAGACGGATCGGATCGGTGATCGCAGGACCAAGATGATCAATTTCTGTTCCGTTCGACAATGCCGCTGCAACGGGCGCAAAGATGTCGCGTCCGTGAAAGGTAGCGCTTGTCTCCGGCAGCCAGTACTCGCGATTAACGAGGTGAACGGTTCGTGCTCCCTGGTTTTGATCGATCACGAAAGAGAAGAGGCCATTGTCGGGTCCGACAAAGAATTGGTTTGCCACCTGAATCGCAATCGGTCGGCGTTCAGATCCCACACCTGGATCCACAACAGCCAGATGAACGGTCTGGGGAGAATAGTAACGATAAATTGCCGCCAGGATCAACGCCGCGGGAAGTATCTGGTGAGGTGGAATCTCATGGGTGATATCAATGATCTGCGCGCCGGGACGAAATGACAAAATCACTCCTTTCATCGCGCCCACAAAATAGTCCGATTCACCAGAATCGGTTGTCAGCGTGATGATCCGGCCTGGCGTATTAGCAGTCTCCAAAGAATAAGCGTGCAGTCGCACGCACGGGGGGTGGGGCAGATTTGTAAAAAGAAAGCGATTCGATGAATATCTGCCGCCTCAGTTCATTTTACTATTGAAAGGTATGTAATAGGACCATATGTCGCACCATGAGGAGTGTAGTTAGATCTAAGGTAATATGAAATGAAATAGGTTACTAGGAGATTGAGGTCAAGTTAGCCGCGTTACCGGGAAAAGGGGCGCATTAGGCTGATCCTTAAGCCCGGATAGCGTCGAGTACCGATCAGGAATCTCCTCTAGCTTATGGTTAACCGGAATCTCCTTTTCTTTGCCTCCTTTTTCTTTGAACCGATTCGCTTACATCTGCGCTGAACGCCATCTTTGGCCTGGCGCTCCTCTCGGCGAAAAGAGCAGTCGGTCATGTCCCTTTCTCAAGGCGCCGTACTTAAGGATCGGCTGTGCCTTGGCTTGCTGTGTTGTGTAGGAGAGACTTTATGGATATCATCTTTCCGAGCATCTCTACCCGTGGCAGAAAAAGCGGCGGTTCCATCGCTGACGCTATCCGGACTATCTCCAGGTTCAGCCATTCAATCTCGGTTTGTCTGCCGCTTCGAATATCCTGTAGCGTGGAAATAAGCTGTTTCGACCCGCTGCTTATGAGGATTATTTGTCTGATCACCTCGTCTGCGGTCAGCTCAATATTCAATCTCTCTGTGACTTTAAGACACTCTTCTACTATCTCAGAGGCTAGCTGCGCCGCATCGGAATCCCGAGCGAAGATCCCATTGTTCACTTCCAGAAGGGGACAAACTGAGTTAAAAACGGTATTTACGATCGCCTTTTTCCATATCTCTCTTTGTATGTTTGTTTCCGAACGAAAAGGGAATTCTTCAGTGGTCAAGGCCTTGACACAACTGCAGAGATCTGACCGGCGGCCTTCCACCACGCCTATCGCAGAGCTAGTAATGGAATGAAATCTAACGACCTGTTCAGATTCGGTCTCGCTGGTGACATACAGAACGGATCGAAAAATGGAAGAAAAGTGTTCATTGAGAAACGGTTTCTCGATGCCAACCCCGTTTTGCATTAGCACGATAGGGCCCGCGGCATGCTTCGCTCTGAGCTGTCGGGCAATCTCTTTGTTGGCGTATGACTTGGCGGCTATGACTATCACCCCGTCGAGCGCGACTATACGTGCTAAGGAGATGGTTGTGATCTCAGTGCTAAGTCGGCTTTTGTCGTAATCTACAGTGAACCGAAAGGGTGTTTCGGGTACATCATTTCTGCTAGTGTGAACGGCGACGACCGCACGCCCAGCTTTCTTAAGAAAAGCGGCCAGCGGGAGCCCAATCGCTCCGACCCCAAGGACATATACAGTCTGCTCCGGGCTCATGCCAGCGGCTAATAGACTATTCTCCTGCAGAGCCCCAGACGGCTGATTGGCGTTAAGATGTCGACGAGCATCCCGGCGAAGTTCGTTTCTCGCTCACCTACAACGCCAGTAGTGTTACGCCGGCCATTACCGGACAGCACATCACCGCGAGCATATAGCTTAAAAGCGATCCGTGCACGTGCAGACCTCCAAACAGTGTGCCCATCAGGGCGACTCCGAGCGTTCCTCCTACTGCCGAGCGGCATTGAGAAGGCCGGAGGCGGTACCAGAGCTGTCCGCCGGTGAAGAGGAAAGGACGCCGGCGGTTATTGCGGGCATAAGACACCGCATGCTGATAACCCATAAGTCCCAACCCAACAAGGATGTTCCGGTAAGCGAGAGACCAACACCGCCGCACTCAAATGAGGGCTGACCTTTACTCTGACCTTTCTCTCGCTCGGACCCCTCGAGAGCAGAATTCTGAGTTTGATGGGCCAATTGAAGAAAGGTCATCCACCACTTTAGCGGGGAGAGGTGAGCAAAAAGTTTCTGGTCAATAACATGGCTGCGTTGCTACAGAGCGTCGGGAGGTGTTCCTCCAAGCAAGCTACGAACGGACTTCGATGGACCTCGTCGCTAGCCGAGCGGGAACAACGAAGCGAACCCTGTATGCCCATTCCGCCAGTAAAGAGGCATTGTTCCTTGCGGTTTCCGATTTGCTGAAAAGTTTTTTTCTCAACCGATCGGGCACACGGGAGAACTACTCCGAGGACCGAGTCGAAGCCTTGGTTCTGTTCTGCGGGCGGTTCATGGAAACCCTGCTGTGGAGCGGCGCAATTCAGATGTGCCGAGTGTGCGCGTGGGAAGCAGCAAGATTTCCGGACGAGGCAGCCCAGTACTGTTACGTGATTTTCACGCAGGTAGAAATAAACCTGGCGGCGTACTTGAGACTCAAGTTCGGTCTTTCTCCGCGAGCGAGTACCGAGGGAGCGCAACACCTCCTCGGACTAGTTCTCCACCCGCGGTTTCCGCAAGCTCTTTTCGGTGTCAAACTTTGTCTGCGCAAAGCTTTTCTCAGCGTGTTGGGCCCGATCCCAATCGCAAGAGCGAACTCCGAATGGCCGATAGAAAGTACGCCATCCAATTCTTGGTTGGCGCGACTCCTGATCGAGTGTGATTTCATTGGTCTCCCATTTACTCACGCTCCTGTGACCTAAACGCCTTCCGTTGCGCCGGGGTCAACTTAGCCCAAGCCGCATCGCATTGTTTTTCGGTTGCCAGTAGCTCGGTTTGCAAGTCGGGCTTATGCTGATCAGTAACCCGCGCCGCCGGTGTCGGCGTAGTGACCATGCGGGGGTAGATGCGGAGTCGGCGATTGGTGTGTCGTCGCCTCTGCGGTTATCCGGCCATATAATGGCATTGTTAGTTTGTGATTCCGTGTCATTGACCAGTCGGAAAGAGAAAAAAACCTGAATCCTAGCCAAGCTCTATTGCTTTTGATGCAGTCGTGTTTATTACCTAACGATGATTAATGTGTCGGCAAGTCGGGCGGAAACACAGTTGTGCTTGCCGGGCTTCAAAGAGTGGGCCCTGGTCTGTGATTCAATTGATCGAGGGGAGAGCAGTCTTATTTTTCGAAAGGGGGGAATTGCCGAAGGGCGGTCTGGATTCAGCTTTAAGCATGATCGTTTCCTCCTCTTCCCAACCTTTTTTCACGAACAAATCAGTCAAACCCGACTTGCGCCGGACCGCGATTTGCGTCCGCAAACGGAGTGGATCAGAATTTCTTTGTTGGTGGAAGTCGAACGATCTTTTTGGATAGATAATCTTTCTGTGTTGAAGCCTCTCTCTCCTTTGCATGTTTTGGCCGATTCGGTTTTGGAACAACGATTCAACTACAATTACCCGAAAGGACTGTTTGTAGCATTCGTTCGAGCTTTCAGGATTTCTCCCGCGCAAAATCTGGCATTTCAACGCTCCTATGGGGGTTGCCGCTCCTGGGTTGATTTACCAGCTTTGTCCAGCGATATCGAGGTGAGTCCGGTGCTTTTTGACGAGGAGCATGCAATTCGTAGACAGCGTGTTGACTTGGCTCTTAAACGGTGACTAACGATGCTAATTTGATCGCAGCTTGGCTGTGACTAACAGCAGGGCTGTGCGCCAGAGGAACTCAATTCACGGTTCTTCAACGATTGGGTGCGCCTCAAGCTACTTGAGGACCGTACCTTGGCAGCCTATTGGTCCGGAGCAGAATACAAAAGCTGTATACGAGAAAAAGTTGCGGAAATCCTATTTCGAACCCGGTCTATCGACGAGCCCTTATATTTATTTAAATCCTCCACCAGACTTTCGAATATCGGTTTGGCGTCTGCCAGTTTTGACCGCAAAGACTCCATAAACGCGTCCATTGCTCTTTTGGACTCCTCATCGTTCCGCATTGACTTTGCGACCTCCGAGCTTGCGAACTGGTCTTTATTCTCATTGAAGTTGTCCACGAAACGGTTCGCTTCGTCACAAAAGCGGTCCGCTGCCTTTACAACGTCAGCTTCCGTCTTAGCCAAATCCAGGGATGCTCCGAGCTCTTTCACGGCTATGAGATAACCTCCAAATGGCGCCTCAAACCGGTTAAGAACAGCCTGTTTATCAGGATCTAGCGCAAGTGCGGAGCCGCCCAATGAAAAAGTGATCACGCAGATCAGAATGCCGAAATTCATACTTATGCAGACTCGAGAGGTCGGTCGGACATTGAGTGACGAGCGCATCCTTAGCAACCTAAATCTTGTCATCTGATGGCTCAGAAAACAACGGAGCGTTATCTGGCGCGCAATACCAAAAAATCGCTCACAGCTTTTAAACCGGGAGAATCAAACTGTTCTTCCGCGATCCGCGCGAAGAATGAAGTTGATGTGCCACCGTCAAGATTCAATGCCCGGACGATATTGCGTCCCGGCACGATTGGCAGCTCGTTCAGGCAGCTGCCCATCGCGGCAAGACTCAGTGATCGGCAAATCCCAAATCCCCAAAGCGATGCACCACAATCAAAAATGAAGCTTCGATCAGCTATGCGACTGGCATTCAGGCCCGCGACTGTGTGTTTGTTATCGACTAGAAACGGCCCGCATTGGATAGCTTCCTGCACTCCTTGGATTGTAAGTAATTCTTGAACACGTCTAAGCTCTGGCCTGTAGTTTTTGAGTAAGAAAACGCCGCTTAACAATCGTGACCGTTGGAGTGGACTAATTAATCTGCCCTCGCTAATCAATAGTCCTATCGGAGACCCGTCGGAGTTGAAGTAACCGCCATTGATAGCGGCAATTGCATCTTTCTGAAGCGCAACTTGCTTTGCCGTGAAAAACTCGCGATCCCGATTCAGAATGACATTGAAATGGAAGCGATCGGCTGGGAAGAAAACAACCTGGATCTCCGCTGCGATTGAGCCATCCGTAACCTTCAATATAGATCCGGCGAGCTCGCTCTTGAGATCTATCAAATTCGTGCGTTGAACTATTTTCCAGCTCGCAGCGAGGGAGCAGGGGAACAATAGAATCAGAGTGACGGCAATTCTCAGCACTCACCTTTATAGGCCTAGGAATCTAAGACCCGCAAGTAAGAGAACACTGCGAAACTGCGGTTCGATATGTTTACCGCATAGCATTAATCTGAAGCGCAGCTTCGACGCTTCGAAAGCAGAATTTAACGCAAACCTGCTTTGCATCCCGATCGTGAAGTAAGATGGAACTCATTATCTCGAATCTGCTAAATTGTTAGTCGACCAACGGACTCACTTCTTCCTGAGAATGGCTGTTGTCGATCTTTCCCTCAGGAAGATTGGCGAATGCTTCCGGAGATTGGCGGCCAGGAGTTCGGGTTCTTAAGCCCGGTAGCAAGAACTGTTTGAAAAAACGGAAAATTTGACTCGCGAGATACTACTTGCACCTCAACGTCAGAAAAGCCGCTTTGCTCCAGTAAGCGGACCAATTCGACTTCGCTGAATCCAAGCCATAAATCGGCATACAGCTCCCGAGCTTCTTCAAAAGTGTGAGAAAGCAGATCCAGCACTATTACCCGTCTATCTGGCCGCAGAATCCTGTTAGCTGCAATAAGCGCCTTTTGGGGATTATTCGCATGGTGTAAAGCTTGACTAAAAATCGCCAGGTCAATAGACGAGTGAGTGATAGGCGGGTCCTCAAGGTCTCCCAGCCGATACTCGAGATTGCCGAAACCGTGATCTTTTGCGAGCTGGGTTCCAAATTCCACCATGCGGCTGGAGATATCGACCGCGATCACCTTTCGTGCTCGTTTAGCTAGCAATTGCGCTAAGGTACCTTCGCCTGCGCCCAAATCGGCAACGTCAATGAAGGGTACCAGGGTTAAAAGAAGATGGGAGAGCGCCTGCCAGGATCGGCCCGGACAATAACTTCTTCCGAATTTGCCTGCCAGCTTATCAAAATATTCCCGCGCTCGATCGCGTCGTTTAGCCAAGACATGTTGCAATCCGGATTGGTCCATAGCGCTTTCCGGGATTTCCTCAGCTGCCATGTCGATCAGACTGCGCAGTTGTGAATCCTGAATGGTTTGACTGGGGGAGCAGCAATAATAGATATTTTTTCCTACCCTCCTGTCTTTGACCAGTCCAGCGCGTTTGAGTTGGGCAAGGTGGGTTGAAATTCTGGATTGACCCATTCCCAGGACTTCCTGGAGCTCAGCCACCGACAATTCTTCCTCCTGAAGTAAACGCATCAAACGAACCCGGGTGGGATCAGAAAGCGTTCGAAGTGAAAACAACTTTGACGGCATGAACAAATGGTCGATATATCAGGATATCATGATTGGTCAATACACAGCTTTGCGGTCCTCACGATTGCGGCGCTCACAATCGCAGTGCTCCTGATCTCACTAGAAATCCTATGTCTACGGCGCGAAACTATATCTTTTCCTCTGAGTCCGTCACTGAAGGTCACCCAGACAAGGTTTGCGATACTATTTCTGATCGCATCCTTGATGCTTGCTTAGCTCAAGACCCCTATAGTCGGGTCGCTTGCGAGACTTTGGCCAAAGGCAACCTGGTGGTTGTTGCGGGCGAGATCACGACCAATGCAAAGTTTGATTATATCGAAGAGGTCCGCTCAGCCATTCGCGGAATTGGATATAATTTTGACGGTTCTTTGTTTCATTCGGATAGCTGTTTAGTTGTCCAGGCGCTGAGTCGCCAGTCCCGCGATATTGCCCAGGGTGTGGATGCACGCGCCGCTGAGGGAAAAGATACCGATGAACAAGGAGCAGGAGACCAGGGGTTGATGTTCGGATTTGCGGTTCGTGAAACCCCTCATTTGATGCCAGCTCCAATCGAATTGAGTCATCGGCTTGGGCGCGAGTTAGCTCGGTTGCGAAAGTCTGGAGAACTTCCATGGTTGCGTCCCGACGCTAAAACTCAAGTCTCTATAGAATACGAAGGCTATCGTCCGATTCGGGTCGATGCAGTTGTTATCTCAACGCAACATACCGAAGAAGTTAAGCACAAAGAGATTCGAGAGATCTTAATCCGGAATGTTGTCTCTAAAATTATACCAGGTGAATGGATCGACTCTCGCACCCGTTATCTCATT
>JAFAXJ010000541.1 GCA_019241095.1 Verrucomicrobiota bacterium
TCCGTTCAAGTGTCAGGGCTCGCAGCCGCTCCAGAGTCCTCCGCGGAAAAACCAAACTTTGTGACCCTCCCTTAAAGGAAGGTGCGGCCGAACGTGGCCGATCTGTGACAAGATCCAAACTTGACAGATCAGCGAGTTCTGTTCTCCAAAAATCCAGGAGTTCTGTGAGCCGATCGCCAGAAAGCTCGGACCGTTGCAACTCTGCAAAGTCCGCATATTGCATCGGTAAAGCTTCCAATCGCAAGGTCCGACCCTCCCGATGTGCGGCGTACAAAGCCGCGAATTCTCGCAGAAATATACCCATCGACCATCCGTCCGTCACTAGATGATGCACGCAGATAACCAGCCGCCCGGTCTCTACCTCGACTGACACGCGGAGGAGAGGACCGCGTACCAGATCAAAAGGCTTGCGCACAAAATCGGGCGCAGCGAAGCCGATCTCGGCATTTACCAACCACGGCGGATTAATCCTTTGCCATAGCTTTCCATCGACAATGTCAAAGGTTGTGCGCAAACTCTCATGGCGCTCGATCAAGGTATTGATTGCCGCGGTTAAGCTTGAAAGGTCGACGGGGGTCTCGACGTTAGTTATTGTGACGGTGTTGTAGACCGGACTTTCTGGATCTAATTGCGTGAGGAACCACAGCCGTTGCTGACCAAACGAAGTCTCACGTAATCGGCAAGCCGCGCTTTCCCGAATAGCGCCTGAACGCTGGCGCTCCTGAAGCAACCATTGCACCGCCGCCCGCCGCTCGGGGGACAAAGCTTTCAGCCGCTGGTGGAGCGGAAGACCGTTATCGGACAAAGGGGTGCTCATGAGCCTTTGGCACAAAATATTGGGCGAGATCGTGGATTGTGGGACGGCGAAATAATTCGAGCATCGGGATTTCCCGCCCAAGTTCAGTAGCCAGGCGGGCCTGCACGCGCATGAGCAGCAGTGAGCGTCCGCCTAAATCAAAGAAATTGTCGTGAACTCCGACCTCTTTGATCCTGAGGACCTCCTGCCAGATGTCGGCGATCTGGAGTTCAACGCAGCTAATCGGCAACCGGCTCTGACGAACCGGGTCGGCTAAGGCCGGTAAGGCGTTTAGATCAATTTTTCCGCTGCGGGTTCGCGGCATCCGTTGGAGGATCTGAATACGCGCCGGAATCAGGCCAGAAGGTAACCGAGTTCGCAAATAGTCCATGAGCGAGTCGGCGTTCACTGTTCCGGTCACGTAAGCGATTAAACGTTCGTCTTGCAATCGGACGACAGCGGCCTGAACTCCAGGATACTTCAGCAACTCACTTTCCACCTCGGCCGGTTCGATCCGCAGCCCATGTAGTTTGATCTGATGATCTATCCGGCCAAAAAACTGGAAGGTTCCGTTCGGCTGTCGTCGTACGCGATCCCCTGTTCGGTAATACCGGGCGCCGTCTCGACTAACAAATCGCTTTGCGGTGAGCTCCGGAGAATGAAGATATCCACGGGCCAATCCGGCGCCCGACAACCACAACTCGCCGGCAGCACCGATTGGCAGTTCCTGTCCGTCCAGGTCCATCACCCTTGCCTGCACGTTAGCAATAGGCCTGCCGAACAGCGCTTCCTCACTCTCGACCTGATGCAACAGCGAAGTGATAGTGGCTTCCGAAACACCATACGCGTGAAAGAGCATCGGCCAATTGCCGGCGAGCTGACGCCAGGTGCGCAACCGCTGCCTATCCACGCGCTCGCTGCCTACGACAATTGCCCGAAGTGTGGCGGGCAAAGTGACAGTTCCGGCTGCAAGAGCATCAACCCATTCATGCCAGAACCCGCTAGGCAGGTTCAAAACGGTAATCTTTTCCCGACAGAGCAAACCAGAAAACTCGGTGATCGAAGGCACCTGATTCTGCGTGCGCGGAACGACCGTTGCGCCTGCGATCAGAGTCGGGAAAATCTCCTCCATCGCGACATCGAAGACCGGGGCGGCAAACTGCAGTACTCGATCAGAACTTCGCAGACTGATCTCGCGAGCAAAACCAAGACAGTGATTCGTCAGAGAGCGATGCTCAACCAGAACCGCTTTCGGTTTGCCGGTTGAACCGGACGTATAGATAGCGTAAGCGAGATCAGCCGGATTTTTTAGCCGGCCGGTTTCTGAAACCGGCTCCGAGTCAAGGCTATCGAGAACCAAAAGCGGCGAAGCGTCGGCAAGGATGCGTTCGCGCCTAAGCGGCGGATCCTCTGGGTCCAGGGGAAGGTAGGCTGCGCCTGTTTTCCATACTCCGATTATCGCAATGACCAGATCCTCGCCCCGAGGCAGAGAAATGCCGATCAATGTCCCCGGACCTGCCCCGCGCGCGAGCAGGCCTTCAGCCACTCCATTCGCCTTTCGGATCAATTCTTGATAAGTCAGACCCCCAATTGCTGGAGCGGCAGGACTCTCAAACGATCGCTCTTCAATCAGCTCGTCAACGCATCGATCCGGAAACAGCGATGCCGTTTGATTGAAGGTTTCCCATTGCTCGCGCTCAGCGCGTGAGATCCAGGAGATCTGGTGAATCGGACGGTCCGGATCTGCGGCCACACTTCTTAAGACTGCCAGAAAATGTTTTCCAAAGCGGCTGATCGTCGAATGATCAAAAAGTTCGCTCGAATATTCCAATCGACCCGCCAGTCCCGCCGGCCCGTCCCAGAGATCAAATGACAAGTCAAAAACCGACGTTTTCTTGCTGACGATTTCGGAAGCGGTCGGTGTAGGGCCAGTTGGCGTTCTTTCAACCTGCAGCATAACCTGGTGCAAGGGATTGCGGCTCAAGTCGCGTTGCGGCTGAAGATCTTCAACTAACTTTTCGAAAGGCAGTTCCTGGTGGGCATAGGCCCGGATGGCCATAGCTTGTATTCTAGTGAGTAGCTCTCGAAAGGTTGGTTGACCCCGCAAGTCACAACGCAAAACAATCGTGTTCACAAAAAAGCCAATTAATCCTTCGAGATCGCTCCGGGTTCGCCCGGCCACGGGCGAACCGATCGCAATCGTGTCCTGGTTGCTGTAACGGCCGAGCAGGAACGAAAAGGCCGTGAGTACCACCATGAAGAGGGTAGCGCCTTGGGCCTGAGCCAGAGCCCGCAGCGCTGGCGTAACTTCGTTGGGAACCTGGACGGGCAAGCAGCTACCGCGGAAGCTGGGAACAGCCGGTCTCGGTCGGTCAGTGGGCAGGTCCAAGATTGGCAAGTCGGCCAGTTCAGTTCGCCAGAAGCCCAACAAATTCTCCAGGCAGGAACCTGATAACTGCTGTCGTTGCCTTGCCGCATAATCGGAGTAGGTGAGAGCCAGGGGCGGCAGTTCCGCAGCTTCGCCTTTCAAGGCTGCACTATAAAGAATCCATAGTTCCCGAAGCAGCACGCGCATCGACCAGCTGTCCGTAATGATGTGGTGCATGCAGATCAGGAGAGCGCTTTGGTCTGCCGAAAGATTGACTCGGAACAAGGGTCCATGCGCAAGGTCAAAAGGGCGTTCGGCAACTTCCTGGGGAGAGCCGTCGATATCCACTTGCACCCGAAGTTTCGGATTAATTACCGGGACTGGCATGCCGTCTCGGGTGGGAAACACAGTGTGCAGGCTCTCGTGACGGCGAACCAGTGTGTCCACCGCCCATTGCAACGCGCTGGCATCCAACCGCTCTGGGAGGAGCGCGGTAGTGACCGTGTTGTAGACCGGACTGAGCGGATCTAACTGGGCCATGAACCAGAGCCGTTCCTGGCCAAACGATAGGACCGCCTCCCATTCCTGAGGTGAGATTCTTTGCTTTTGTTGTAAAAGGCGCGCCGCGAGCGCCCGGCGTTTTGGCGACAACCCTGCCCAACGAGCAGACAATTCATCGTTAGGCTGCGGCGCTTGCGGCATAGTCAAACCTTTCGAAGCTGCCAAATGCCGTAAATGGACGCGCCAGACTTCAGGTTTAAATAGCTGTCTGAGCCGGGCACAGCAAGAAATTCGTTCATCAAACGAGTAGAATTTCCCGGACAGAACGCCTGCGTGTGAATCGCCGCCAGCTCATCGCAGGAACGCACGACATTGGCGGTGATGTCTCTCGCAAGTTCGACCTTGAATCCGCAACTGGCTAATTGCCTTAGTCGGGAATCAGTAACAGCGGCTTGCATGGTATCGGCATACAGGAAAAGGGCCCCCGGCGCCAAAACCCGATGAACTTCAGAGTAAAAGGATATTATGTTTGGATAACTGTGGGAGGATTCGATGTTGATGACAATATCAAAGCTGCTGTCTGTGAATGGCAGACGCTCAGCGTCGCCGCAGATAAAGCTGGCTCTCGAACTGTTCTGAGTTCTTTGGCAGAACTCGATGGCCACTGGCGAAAGGTCGAGGCCCACGAGTTCAATCGGTGCAAAATACCGGCGCAGAACGCTGATGGCGCCCCCTCTTCCGCAACCAACATCGAGAATTCGTTTTCCTCCAAGCTGCCGATTCCCGACCACTTCCAGCACGAGCTGGATCTGGTTACGATTCATGCTTGGACTGGCAACTTGGTGCGCGGCTTGTTCGTTCAGCCCGTCATTTGAATATCCATAATTCAAAAAGGTTGCGTACTCGGCAACTTCTCCCTGGTTCAGCTGTCGACCGACGCGATTATAGAAATTCTGAATCGCTACCTTGGCCGTTTCCGGTGAACTTTTTGCCTGGTTCAGCGTCCGTAAAGTTTCCTCGTCAAGCACGCTGGCGGACATTTCGGGCTGCTGCCCCGTTTCGGGCTGCTCTGTCGCGCCAGGCGGCTTACCGGTTTCTTCCAGCAGGAGCGCGGCGATTTCTTCATCGGAAAGAGCTTCAACCTCGTCGAGAATTTCAACAAGTTCGTTTCTTCTGGTTGTCTTCGCCATTGCTTCCCGGGCAACCGCGGCCAGGCCCGAGACTGTCGGCGCCTCGAAAATGGAGCTTACCGACAGGTCGATAAAAAGAAGATCGCGCATACGGGAGGCGGCCTGAATGGCAAGCAGCGAGTGTCCTCCCAATGCAAAAAAGTTGTCATCCCGACCGATATGTTCGCAACCCAGAAGCGCTTGCCAGATCTGGATGATTGTGCATTCGATGTCGTCAATGGGAGGATTTCTCGGTGGGACAACACCGGGTGTCTCGTCGGCGGCCGCCTCCCGCTTCGTAGGGTACTGTGCGTCCGGACCGCTTCGCACCGAGGATAGACGCACCCACTGATCGAATCGTCGGTTCAAATCACCGGTCGAAACAGCCGCCTGGGACAGCCATGTCCCTTCCGGAAAAGAAAGCAAACGCCGGAATACTTCCATTCCTTCCTCCCGCGTCAGAGCCAGCCTTCCGGCGGGAAGCCCACCGGAGAAATCCCATCCGTCCCAGTTGATGCTCATCCAGCGTGCCCCTGTCCGGGACTGTGTTGCGGCAAAGGCGTCCAAGTAGGCATTGGCGGCGGCGTAAGCGGCAAAACGAAGTCCGCCGAGCAGGGCGGAAAGCGAAGAGATCAGGAAACAGAAATCCAGACGTTCATGGGCGATCGCCGCTTCTAACATGCGGACACTCTCGACTTTGGCTTTAAAGTGATGCTCGCAAGCCGTAACGTTCAAATTTTGAAGTTCGTCGAAAGCATCGGATTCCGTCGCGCCGACTGCGTGGATGACACCGTGTAGAGCGCCGAAACGCGCGCGCGTCCTCTGGATCACTTCGCGCATTTGCTCCTCGCTCGATACATCCGCGCTAATCGGGAGTAATTGCCCGCCCAATTTTTCAAGCTCCTGAAGCCGCACTAATTTTCGGCGGGTCGGGTCGCTCGCATCGTGAGTTGCAATCCAATCGTCCCACTCTGTTCGCTGGGGTAGTTTCGTCCGCCCAACCAGGGCCATATTTGAGGATCCTGAGCGGATCAAAGTCTCCGCTAAAGCTAATCCGACATCCCCAAGCCCGCCGGTTACCAGATAGGTGCCTTTTGGGCGTACTGCAGGCCGCTGGGCGGCCGGCGTCAGAAATCTCTCAAAAGTCTGGACCCACCGGCGCCCATTCCGATAAGCCACGACCGGTTCGCCCGCCCCGTTATTTGTTTCCGGGACCCACGTCGATGGCTCGCTGGAATCATCCACGTCTATGTTCCGGCAGACGATCCGAGGATGTTCCTGGGGAATTACTTTACAGAGACCGGTCACCAAAGCGCTTGTGGGGTTCAGCCTTTCTCCGCCGGTTACGTCGTAAACCCCGCGCGTGATTACCGTCAATTCAAGCGGATTGATCGGAGCGAGAGCGACCAATTCCTGCGCCAGGTATAATAGGCTGTAAAAGCTGGTTCGTCCGGTGTCCGACCAATCCCAAAAATACAGGATATGCGCCGGTATCAATCCAGTGTTACGAAGTTGTTCGAGAAGGATTCGGTAATGAGGACGATGGCCGGGATCAAGCGTGAATTCGTGATTGTCGAGGCATTCGAATTCCGCGCCGCTCAGTACGCGCACGACGGTTGCACCGCTTTTGTTCAACTCCTTTGCAAACCCTTCACTGCAGGGTTCATCGGCAAGAAGCAGCCAGACGATTGCTTTGGCGGCTCGGGGGATGAACGGCGCCGTTTTTCGCCATACCGGAAGCCAGATCCAATCCTCGGCTGTTCCGACTTTGCTGACAGCGCCTTGGACGTTTTCCATGGAACGGGACACCCTTGCCTTATCTTCCGGCCAATAGCGCTTTCGCTGGAATGGATAGCTAGGCAGCGCTACGTGACGGCCTCTAGCAGAAACATCAAAATTGGCCCAGTCGATCTCAATTCCTGAAGAAAATAATGTTCCGAGCGCATTGAGCAGATGGCGCTCATCATCCTCTCCGACCAGCAAATGAGGCAAGCTGGCAATCACCTGACTGCCGCCAAGCGCGGGGTGAAGCCGCGCCAATCCAGATAAAATTTGGCCTGGACCCACTTCAAGGAGGATGCGATGACCATCTTCCAACACGGTCTGCAGTCCCTCTTGAAAGCGGACTGTCCGTCTCAGGTGATTAACCCAATAGAGCGGATCGGTGGCTTCGCCAGGGGTGATCCAGTGCCCATGCAGATTGGAAACCCAAGGTATCGCCGGTTCGCGAAGTTTAACGGCGCCCAATCGAGCAGTGAATGGATCCAGCACCGGGTCCATCATTTCCGAGTGAAAGGCATGTGATGCTGGCAGCCGTTTCGACGACAATCCGCGTTCAGCTAGCAGGTGTTCCAACCCTCGAACGGCGTCGCAAGATCCAGAAACGACACACTGTTTCGGGCCGTTTACAGCGGCCAGGGACAACGAGTGGCCCAGCAGGGGAGTTAACGCTGTTTCCTGCAGCGGCACAGCCAGCATTGATCCCGGCGGCATCTGTTGCATAAGTTTCCCGCGCTCCAGCACCAGGAATAAAGCGTCCTCCATCGAGAAGGTTCCTCCCAAGCTGGCTGCCACGTATTCACCGACACTATGCCCGAGGAATCCGGCCGGCTGTATTCCCCAATGCATCCAAAGCCGGGCTAGCGCATACTCGACAGCAAAAAGAGCGACTTGCGCAATTGCAGTTTCACCAAGCGACTTTTTCGCATGGGACAGGTTTTCTTCAGCGGGATAGACAATCTCTCCCAAGTCGAATCCCAGTCCGGTGCGCGCCAATTGCGCCACCTTCTGAAACTCGCCGCGAAAAAGGGGTTCGGCCCTGTAAACTCGGCCAGCCATTTGAACGCATTGTGAGCCTTGTCCAGGAAACAGAAAAATGATTGATCGGGAGGGGCCGGTTACCGTCGTGGCTGGCAGATCCGCTTTGAGTCTCTTCACCGCCTCCTGGCAATCGGCCGATACGAGCACCCGCCGATAATTGAGTGGCGCCCGACGGCGTTGCAACGTATGCGCGACGTCCGCCAATTCTATCTCGGGTTGCCTTTCAAGCGACTGCGCCAAATTGTTGGTCATCACGTCCAGCGCTGCGCGGTTCCGGGCGGACAGGGGTAATAGCTGCAATTCGCGTCCCGGTTTTCTAATGGTTGCTGGAGGCGGCGGACCCTGCCCGAGCACCACGTGGGCGTTGGTACCACCGATTCCGAACGAACTCACCCCGGCCCAACGAGGTTCCGGCCAATCTTGTAAACGCGTGTTTACATAGAAAGGACTATCAGCCAGATTCAATGCCGGGTTCGGCTCTCGAAAATGAAGGGTGGGGGGAATGCGACCAGATTCAACTGCCAGAATTGCTTTGATCAAGCCGGTAACACCGGCAGCGGTGTCCAGATGGCCGACGTTGGTCTTGACAGATCCGAGCGCGCAATAACCGCGGCGGCTGGTTTCACGCCGAAATGTTTCGCTCAACGCGGCAATTTCGATTGGATCACCCAACACGGTCCCCGTGCCATGCGCTTCAATCAATCCGATCTCATTCGGGCCCACTCCGGCCATGGCCAAAGCGCGTGCGATCACCTCCGCTTGCCCGTTCACGCTCGGCGCGGTGTACCCGACCTTCCTCAATCCATCGTTGTTGATGGCCGCGCCCCGCAAGATGGCGTGGATGCGGTTGCCGTTTTGTAAAGCATCTTCGAGTCTTTGCAAGACCACTATGCCGCACCCGTTTCCACCCACGGCGCCTCCAGCATCGATGTCAAAGGCCCGACAATGACCGTCCGGAGAAAGGATGCCGCCTTCTGTATACAGATAACCGGTCCGTTGCGGAACGACAATGGAGACGCCGCCTGCCAGCGCCACATCGCACTGTCCGGCGAGCAAACCTTGACAAGCCAGCACGACTGCTACTAACGAAGTAGAACAGGTCGTCTGGACACCAACCGCGGGGCCGTGCAGATCGAGTTTATAGGCCACCCGCGTAGCCAAATGATCTTTTTCGTTTCCGATCGACAGTTGAAAATTGCCGAGAAGCGCCGCCATTTCGCTGTTCGATTTCAGGCGATCCTGATAGGTGCTGGAACCGGTGCCGGCAAAGACCCCGATCAAACCTGAATGACCGAACGGATTGACCCCGGCGTGCTCGAGACTTTCCCAAGCGCACTCCAGGAAAATTCGATGCTGCGGATCGATCGTTTCCGCTTCGCGCGGGCTGTAACCGAAAAATTCCGCATCAAACAACTCGATATCGTTGAGAGCGCCTCCCGCGTTCACAAACCGGGGATGCTCCATGACTTTCGGCGAGATACCTTCCCGCCTCAGGTCATCTGCTGAAAAACGAGCGATGGATTCGACTCCGGCGCAGAGGTTCGCCCAGAATGTTTCAACATTCGGCGCGCCGGGAAAACGCCCGCTCATTCCAATCACCGCGATATCCATTTTTCCTCCTGTTTCCAATGAGCTGCCACAGCGTGAATCGTGGGCAGACGAAACAGATCCAGAATGGAAATCGCCCGCTTTAATCTTTCCGCCACCAGCTTTTGTACGCGAATCAGAAGCAAAGATCGGCCGCCAAGATCGAAAAAGTTGTCGTGTACCCCGATCTGATCAAGTCCGAGCACTTCCTGCCAAATTAAGGCTAAGCTTTGCTCAATCGCACCCGCCGGCTTTGGGCTTTTCCTGTGAATAGCAGTGGGTGCCGGTAAGGCTCGCTTGTCGACTTTGCCATTTGCCGTACGGGGTAATGACGCCAGAATTTCGATCCGGCTCGGCACCATAATCGGGGGCAAGCGGGTTTGTAATTGCGCTCGCAGAGCTTCGGCGCCTATATCGCCAACGACATAGGCGATCAGTTGTTTTTCCAGTAGGATCACTACTGCGGCCCTAACGCCGGGGCAATCGTTCAACTGGGCTTCGATCTCTCCCGGCTCAATCCGCCAGCCAGCGATTTTGATCTGATCGTCGAGGCGCCCAAGATATTCCAGGTCCCCGTTCGCTTTTTGTCGAACCCGATCCCCAGTCCGATACATTCTTTGGCCGTCTCGCTCGACGAAACGTTCCCTGGTCAATTCCGGTCTTCGTAAATATCCGCGCCCAACTCCGGCTCCGCCGATCCAGAGTTCGCCGGGCACTCCCGTGGGCGCCTTTTGACCAGCACAATCCCTAACTACCGTGTCAACGTTGGGAATCGGGCTTCCGATTGTTATCTGATCGGGGCTGGTAATGCGCCCCGCGGTTGCGACACTCGTCGTTTCGGTAGGGCCGTAAACATTCCACAGTTGGGCTTCCGGCAGAGCGGTCAAGGTTCTCCTGGCGAGATTTGGAGAGAGCCTTTCGCCGCCTAGAATGATTGTGCTTAAGGCCCCGCGCAGAGAGGGGGCTAAACCAGCTTCGACGACGCCGAGCAGACCTTCCCACTGAGTCGGGACACAATTCAACGCGCAATCCCGGTGTTTTGCCATCTCAGTGGCGAGAACCGCTGGATCCGTCACGGCTTCCGGCGAGGGGATCCAGATCGATTCGCCGCGGAGCAACGGGGCAAAAACCTGCTTGAGTGAAGCATCAAAAGCGAGCCGAGTGATCCAAGGCAAACGCTTGGGGAATGTGCGGTTAAACCAAGCAAGAAAATTTGCGAGGCTGCGATGCTCAATCAGCACACCTTTGGGAGTGCCCGTCGAACCGGAGGTATATAGAATGTAGGCTATCCGGTTTGAGTCGACGACCGTGAGCGGCGGTTGTGCTTGGGGTTCCGGCAACAGCGTTTCGGCGGAGAGGATCAAGTCAGGACGGGCATCCGACAGGATCTGTTCGCGCCGACTCTGCGGATCGCTTTCGTCCAGCATTACGTAAGCAGCGCCTGCTTTCCAGACGGCAATCGCCGCGAGTACCAGGTCAGGACTTCGCGGATACGAGAGCGCCACTATGCTGCCCAGCTGCACGCCGCGATTTCTGAGTTGATGAGCGAGACCGTTTGCCAATTCGGTGAGCTCTTGATAGGACCAGTGCCCTACCGCCAATGCTTCCGGCGTTTGAGCGGCCTGTTCATCGATCAATTCATGCACACTGATCTCACAAATTGGTGTCGATCGGATTGTGATTGATCCAAAAGCTGGATCACTCCCGGTCGACAGCATTGAAAGGTCGCTGATTTTTTGCTGGGGACAGGCCGCCAGCCTTTCGACCAGCAACTGAAATTGCGCCGCCATCCTCTCAGCCGTCTCCCCCGAAAAGATCCCGGTAGAATACTCCAACCGCCCTCCAATGGTGTCCCTTCCAAGCCAAAGCGAGAGATTCAAATCGAACTTCGAAGTCTCTCCTGCCACGGGCAAAGGCACCCAGGAAAATCTTCCCGGCGCTTTCGTCGTACATGCTGCCGATTCCGACGCTGCAAACTCGATGCTTACGGTCTCTTCCGGTCCGTTGAGCGACAACAAATCGGCCAATTGAAAGAAAACCTGGCAGAGCGGATTCCGGCCAAGATCGCGATCGGGTTGCAAGGCTTCCACCAGCTTTTCGAACGGCATGTCCTGGTGTGCGAACGCTTGCAAGATCGTGTTCCGGGTCCGGGAAAGCAGCTCGCAAAAGCTCGGCTCACCGCGCAGATCGATCCGGAGCACAAGCGTATTCACGAAAAAGCCAATCAAAGATTCCAACTCGCGTCGTGAACGACCGGCGGCGGGCGTACCGATAATTATCTCTTCCTGTCCGCAGTACCGCTGCAAAAAAACCGCAAATGCAGCCAGCACCGCCATGAACATCGTCACACCTTCTTGGCGGGCCAATGTTTGTAGGCGCCGGGTTACCGTGGCACTGATTCGCACCGGTACGCTGCTCCCCCGAAAATTTGGGATGCTGGGTCGGGGATAATCCAGCGGAAGATCAAGCACCGGTAACTCGGCTAAGGTCTTTTGCCAAAAATCCAGCAACTCGCCCATACGTCGACCTGCTAATTCTTGTCGCTGCCAAACCGCGAAATCTGTGTACTGAATTGACAACGGAGCCAAGAGCGCTTCCTTTCCTGCCAATTCAGCCGCGTACAGCATTGAAAGTTCCTCACGCAAGATCCGCATGGACCAACCGTCGGTCACGATATGGTGCATGCTAACCAGCACCAAATTTCGCTGAGGCACCCATCCAACTCTCCACAGCGGGC
>JAFAXJ010000677.1 GCA_019241095.1 Verrucomicrobiota bacterium
ATCCGCCCCTGTATAAAGGCGGCTGCTGTCTGTGAGACTTTCCAGCTAGGTGTCTCGATACATTCCTCTGGTGAGTTAGGAGTTCAGCTGGCCACAATGCTGCACCTGGGAAGCATGCTGCCTAATCTCGTTTTTGCGGCAGATGCGCACTATCATCAGTTAACGGACGACATCATCGAGGGCGGTCCGATGAAATACGAGAGAGGGAAAATTAAGGTTCCGCAAGCCCCTGGGTTAGGGGTAAAGTTAGATCAAGAGCGGATCGGCAAATACGCGGAGTGCTACAAAGAACTGGGCGGATATCCCTACGATCGTGATCCATCCAGGCCAGATTGGTACTCGCTTGTCCCGAATACGCGCTGGGCTGATCCAGCATGTTAGGTGTTTCATGAGAATCGAAATAGCTTGGGACGCCGCAGACGGAGTAGGTGAAAGTCCAGTCTGGGATTCAAAAACGGAAAGCCTTTACTGGGTCGATATTATCGGGAGACAGATTCGCGTATTACATTTAAGAAGCCACTCCGTCGAAGACTCGCCCACGCCCGATTTTCCTACTGCTTTGGCATTATACGATAACCCGCCGGGAGCTTTGGTAGCTTTGGCGAACGGGATCGCTCATTGGGACGGTGAACATTCTTTTCAACACCTCTTCGCGCCTGATCCGTTTGCTGGCAACCGATTGAACGAGGGTAAGTGCGATCCGAGTGGGAGATTCTGGGTTGGGTCAATGCAAAACAACTTGCATGCTAATGGTACCTCTAAAAAGATAACTTGCTGTCGGGGCGCTCTTTTCCGATATGATGGGAATGCCAGTTGCGAGCGGCTAACAGCGCACGAGTTCGGTATCGCTAATACCATGGCGTGGTCGCCAGACCAGGAGTATTTTTATTGTGCAGATACTATTCGAAACATCTTTGTGCGATATGACTATCACTCGACAGAGGGCATAATTTCCAATCCAACCATCTGGTCGCTGGACCGAATACCAGGAGCTCCGGATGGTTCCTGCATCGATGATGATGGCTGCCTTTGGAACGCTCGCTTCGGTGGCTCTTGCCTGATTCGAATTACGCCGGATGGGCTAGTTGACCAGGTTTTGCATGTACCGGTCCAGAATCCTACCTCCTGCACCTTTGGCGGAACGGGAAGAAACACGTTGTTTATTACCTCGGCCCGATTCGGTCTGAATGCGGATCAGCTCGCAGCCAATCCACATGAAGGATCGATTTTAGCCGTTGATGTAGCCGTAGGTGGAAACCCGGAGCACCGGTTCAAAGGGCATTTGTCCGAAGAGCGATAGGGACGACCTTCGGGCTGCCCTTCACAAAACGAGGTCGCCTCGGAGATGGACCTACTTCAGAAGGGAACAGCGACCATTATTCGTAAATGTAGTCGAAGCCGCTGTCCTTTACGGTTACATGGACCTTTTGCGGCGAAGCGCCTTCCATCAAACGAGATAACAGTTCGCGGCTTACCTCGGGGAGAAGTGTTTGAGTTAAGATTGCGTCTACCATCCGGCCGCCACTTTCGAGTTCTGTACATCGGCTTGCAATCAGGCTGACTACTGAATCGTCATAACTGAATTTTATGTCTTTGCCTTGCTGCACTCTTTTTTGGATCCGGCCGAGTTGGAGTCTGATGATTGCTTGCAGCATCGCATCGCTTAACGGGTAGTACGGGATTACAACGAGACGGCCCAAAAGAGCAGCCGGGAAAACTTTTAACATGGGAGTACGCAATGCTTTAGCAATCCCCTCAGGAGAGGGAATCATCTCCGGATCTTTACACATGTTCGTGATCAGATCGCTGCCGACATTTGTTGTCAGTAAAATGATAGTATTCTTGAAATCAATCATCCGCCCTTCGCCGTCCTCCATCATGCCTTTATCGAAAACCTGGAAAAAGATTTCATGCACATCGGGATGCGCCTTCTCCACTTCATCTAGTAGAACTACACTGTACGGCCGACGTCTAACCGCTTCAGTCAATATGCCGCCTTCCCCATAACCGACATATCCAGGAGGCGCTCCTTTCAGGGTCGATACCGTGTGCGCTTCCTGAAACTCGCTCATGTTGATCGTGATGATATTCGATTCACCGCCGTAGAGTGTCTCAGACAAGGCTAATGCCGTTTCGGTTTTGCCCACCCCGCTAGGACCGGCCAAAAGGAAAACACCTATTGGTTTCGTTGGATTATCCAGACCCGCCCTTGAAGTCTGGATCCGTTTTGCAATTGCTTCTAAACCATGTCGCTGTCCAATGACCCGTTTTTCAAGGCTATCAGCTAGTGTCAGCACTGCTTTTATTTCATTCTTAACCATTCGACCCACCGGGATGCCGGTCCAATCGGCGACAACGGAGGCTACTGCTTGCTCGTCAACGCTAGGAAGAACTAACGGGTTCTCTCCTTGGAGCGTTGCCAAGTCCTTTTCGGCCTGCCGAAGGCAGGTCAATAACTCGTCTCGGGTCTGAGCTGCTTTAATGTCGTCCGCTAATTCCCCATTTCCTTGGCCAGCAACTTTTGGACGCAGCTTAGCACGAAGTTCAAGGATGGAACTTACCTTCTCCTTCTCCTTCTTGTAGTCCGCTTCCAAGTTAACTAACCTCTCCTTCTCGGCACTCAATGCGCTCTCAATCTCCGCCGCGCGAACTGTATGCTCGAGACCTATGGCCGATTCGCGTTCAAGGATATCCAGTTCGGTTTGAAAAGCAGAGATACGTCGCTGACAATCCTCTAAAGCAGGGGGTGTAGCATGTTGGCTGATAGCAACGCGAGCGCATGCCGTATCGATGAGACTTACGGCCTTGTCCGGTAATTGGCGCGATGGGATATAACGATGCGAAAGGCGAGCCGCAGCATCCAAAGCTTCTTCTAAGAGGTGCACGCCATGATGTTTCTCTAAAACCGGAGCTAACCCTCGAATCATTAGAACCGCCTTTTCTTCGCTCGGTTCTTCGACCTTAATAACTTGGAAGCGACGGGTTAATGCTGGATCTTTTTCAAAATATTTCTTGTACTCTGCCCAGGTAGTTGCAGCGATCGTGCGCAAGGTCCCGCGCGCCAGGGCAGGTTTAAGCAGGTTTGCCGCGTCCCCCTGGCCTGCAGCGCCACCTGCACCGATGAGAGTGTGGGCCTCATCGATAAAGAGAATGATCGGCGTCGGAGAAGCTTGAACCTCATCAATCACCTGACGCAACCGATTCTCGAATTCACCTTTCATGCTTGCGCCTGCTTGAAGAAGGCCTAGATCCAGGGTGCGCAAGCCAACGTTTTTGAGCGCCGGCGGAACATCGCCCGCCGCAATCCGTAAAGCAAACCCTTCAACGACAGCCGTCTTACCGACGCCCGCCTCACCGGTCAGAATCGGATTGTTCTGGCGGCGCCGCATTAAGATGTCGACAATTTGCCGAATCTCCTCGTCTCGGCCCAAGATAGGATCGATCTCCCCTTTTCTAGCTTTTTCAGTTAAGTCTATCGAGAAGCGAGCTAGGGCTTCCTGTTTTCCCATTGCCGCCGGCGCGATTGCGCCGCTTGTTTCGCCCGGTGCAGCGCCCGACGAACCACTCTCGTGGGCGGCGCCCAGGATATCCTCCGCCGAACCACCAACAATGGAACTGAAGCTATCGGTTAACGCCTCAAGTTTGATTTTTGTGAATTCTTTCGAAAAATTATAAAAAATGTTTCGCAAGCTAGGTGTCTTAAGCAATCCAACTATCACATGACCGGTTCTGACTTGGTTCTCGCCAAATAACAGGGACCCATAAACCCAGCCTCTTTCTACAGCATCTTCCAAGTGGGGTGAGAAATCGGAGATCGCGGTGGCGCCTCGAGGAAGTCTGTCTAGCGCAGCAGTCAGGTCCGCAGCCAATCGAGAAGGATCGAGGCTGAAGTGGCTGAGGATACGTTGTAAATCGGTGTCTTTTAACTGGATCAATTGATAGATCCAATGAACCAGCTCTACATAGGGGTTGCCACGCATCTTGCAGAATATCGTTGCGCTTTCGACGGCTTTATAAGCGATTGGATTAAGCTTACCAAAAAGGATCGATCGTTTTATTTCAGACATAGCATGTTAGGAAAGGTGTTTTCGATATCAGGAACAAAATGCAGAATCGGATTATTCGGAATCCTGATTTCCTGCATTTTATTCCTCAAGGGGTTCAAAAATGGGGTCCTCTGCGTCCCTGCTGAATGGCTTGCTTTTTAACCAGGTAGCCCATCCCAGGGGCGCTCCTTTTCCTAGACAGGTTCCAGGAACTTCGTCAGCCTGCACTACACATTGAAGATCCCAAAGGAATTCCAGGTTAATATAATTCAACACCCAATCTTTGAGGCGTTTGAAGTTGGCGCCATTCGGCATCAGTCGCTGTAAATCGATCAACTTCATCGGTCCCATAAGAATTCGGAATTTGAGTTGGCTCTCGTACTTGCGTTCACCAACCAAAGCGGTTAATCCAAGAGTGCCAGTGGCTGAAGATTCTCCCAGGCGGCATTGATCTACATGCGGAATCCGCATCCAGCAACCTGCGAATTCCTCAATCCTGGTAGCAATTCGAAAGTAATCTAGCAAGATTTGCCCGAGCCCTTCAGCGTTCTTTGGTTGCGCTGACAGATGGCCTGCAAAAAAAATCTTTGCTATGTCCGGAACAGAATCTCGACGATGCAAACAGGGCGAGCCAATGCCGAAAAAGCTTCCAAAATAATCGGCAAAACGGGCGTTTTCCGGGCGGTCAAAATCCGCAGATTTCTGGTTGCTTGCCCACGCACGATAAAAAAACGAGATCATGCGGTGATGAAAAACGTCAACGAAGCGAGCAAAAGTCGGGTCGTGCATATTTCTTTGTCGATCACGCGCGAAATCGGTCAAATGCTGCGGCAAAGGACCGTTAGGACCGAACATGCCCAAAAAATGAACGAAAAGCCGAAGAACGCCGCCAATCTCCTGAACATTGTCGAGAGTCGAGGGCGCAAAAGCCAAAGACGGATTTTGGCAAAAGCGTAGAAAATCGTCTGCTAAGCGAATGCTTGCTCCTACCCTCGGCAAATCACGATGTTCAGCTTCCAAAGCTCGGACCGCCCGATAGAAATCAAACTTCTCAGGTTGTGCGGCCAATCGCTCGGTCAACTTAGCTTCTGTCATGATTGTGCATCACAGACACATTCGTTTCTCAGTATGTCAGGTAATCGGGCGCTTACCGATCACAGAAGGCCAACGCATAATCTCACCACGACGCTGAGAAATGATTACGGTTTCGGTGAAGGAATTTAGCGAGACATAGCGGGAGAAGAATTGAGCCAGCACGGCTCCCAAAATGAAAATGCCTGAGCCTTGAAAAGCATCTTCATCCAGTGTAACCCGAATCTCAATCCCGCGCGCGAAAGTAAGCGGCCCGGCGGTGGCCACTCGGCGGATAATCGGACGAGACACAGCGGATCGAATTCCATCTATCTGCCGCAGTGTAAAAACATCGTTAGCATTTACATAAAGGCGCAACAATTCGCGCAATGCAACTGCGCCCTCCCCGTTCTCCGCATCGAGCAAGGAAAGATAATTTAGAGACAGATGACTGATTGTTCTCCAGGAAGGATCGCCCTGCCCAACGGAAGCGACAGGATTGGTTGGACCGGCTACCCATCGGATTGAGACTACGGGCGAATATAGTTCAGTAACCAAATCGGTATCGCCGCTTCCAATCGGCAGCTGAATAGGTAGATGCCGATTAGTGCAAAGAGCACGGATGTTCAGTTGGCTGAGTTGCTGTTTAAATGGTGCTGATTTCGCATCGACCAAAGAAATGAACACTTCACTTCCCGCATAGGATGAAACAGCGCCAAATTTTTTTTCCTTAGCAGTCAGTACCCGCGGGACACGATTAAGTGTGTAATAAGTATTCGCTGAAGAATCACCATCTCTAGCGCGATAGAATGGCTCAAAATGCTGCTCTTCATTTGATCGAGCTGTTACTCCAGTCACTTCCTGAATGTCGTAAACCTCGAAATCGATCGGGCGAGTTCGCTCGGGGAGTACATGGAACTCTGAGAAACGATCCGAGATCAGAATGGGATCTAATCGTTTAGGAAAAAGGTTGACTACGGGGGTACAGAAAAGCGCAAAAGTAGAGCTATCGACTCGATTATCGAGTTTCGGCTCGGCAACACTCAGGCCTATAATAACGTCCAAGCAATCTTCGTGGCAATTCCTGACTGCCTTATTCAGTCCGGTCAGTTCGAAGAAAAGGAACCGTTGAGAGCAAGCGAAATACTCCTTCAAAAAGCGATAGCCCTCAAAAGTTCTTGGCGCTTGAGGTAAAATCGCTTCTGCTTCGTCAAAGCCAACTCGGCGGATCGTTGCGATAGGAAGAACTTCTTGGATTTTATCCGGTCCCTTCGCTATCTGCAGAATGATATGTCTTCCGCGAGCGAAAATCTGCTCGTAAAGCGAGATCGGCACTTCATCGCCGCCCCGAATGAAGATTGGCAGCCGATCGAGTTTGAGATCACTGAATTTTTTGCCTGCAGTAGTTTGTAAACGAATTGCTATAGCGGCCTTAATGGAAAGCGAACCAGGTAGATCGAGCTCGATTAGATTACGGGTATAGTAGCGGGAATCCGCTATTTTGATTGGCCAAAGTCTTACGTCATGTGCTGTTCGAAATTGGCAGGGGGTTTCTTCGCCAGTACTTCGCAGCGCAGAGCCTCGCTCGAGTAAGAATCCCTCTTCGGACCCCGGCTCATTCGGGTTAGTTTCCAATCGAACAACACCCATTGCGGGAACGGGGCTTAAATAGTGAGGATAGACGGTCTCAAGAAGTGCTTGAGTAAAACGCGGAAATTCGGCGTCTAGCTTCAGGTGAACCCGCGCGGCAAGAAATGCGAATCCTTCCAGCAAGCGCTCAACATAAGGGTCAGGGCAGACCTCTTTCGCATCACGATCGAGCGCTAACCGGCCTGCAATTTTGGGGAACTCGCGAGCGAACTCCCCCGCCATTTCCCTCACATGACGCAGTTCGCTGTTGTAATGTTCAAGAAGCCGTTCGTCCATTCTCTGCCTCCTTGAGACTGCAGGCACTTGTTTCCAGGTCCAGATGGGTCTTGATAAACAACTTTTCGGGAAGAGGGTTCACCCACAGGTCACCAATCAGTTCTATTGCTAACAGATTCCGTTCGATTGTTACCTTTACCTTTAGAGTATGCCTGTTAATGCGCGGTTCGAAAATTATCAATGCATCAAAAAGCTGTGATTCTATCTCTTCGACATCCGGCGCCAAGCGACCGTATAGCTGACGAACACCAAAGTTCAATACTGACCGATAAGCGTCTCGATAATCCGCAAAAGCTAATGGGCCTACCTCTTCATCCGGGAAATGGCCGACAGCGGTAAACAGCCATTCCAGATCGCGGAGCACACCTTGACGATACCTCTGGAGGGAAACAATTCTTTGATAACGACTTTCCTCTCTTTTTTCCGGGTTCTCGTCTGTCAAGCGATCTAGAAGACAGGGCTGAAGTTTATCCAGTGGAGTAGTGCTTTCGATCATCGCTACCCCGACGAAACTAAATGTCTGAAGAGATCTCTGCTGGACGAGAGATGTCTGGAGGACCGGACACGACTGCCGGAGGAGAAACCTCTGGTACAGGCGAAGCACTTGTGATCGGTGTTATTTCCACCGTCCGGATCTCTAGCAACGGGTATTCGTCTGCATCGGTCGCCAGCAAGCGTTGTCCTAAACCGATCTGGATTCCATTCGTCTCGCGCCACTCAGTCTTTTTTGCTAGCCTGAGCTTGCTGTCAGCTTCGATCTCACTGCCGGGATAACGCGATGGAATATGGCCGAAAGCTTCTCCTCCATTCTCCCATACAAATTGCGCAGGAGTCCAAACGAGATCGCGAAGATCGGATACCGGCTGCATAACGATCTGTTTAATCCGGCAAAAAGGTACCCAGTAATATTTGCCGTCTAGAATAACCTCGAGTACCGGTCCGAGTCTTTCATCGGCGTCGGCGATCCATTCAAACCACTGACCATTGATCTTGCCGCTACTAGCGGGAGCAACATCGAATGCTTTATTGCGTTGCTCGATGCCGGCGTGGAACTCGTTTTTGCCGAAATATTCCATTGCCTGGATCAGATAGCCGATCCATTCCGGTGGTTGGCCAAAGATAATGGGGGTGCGTTTACCAGCGAAAACATCGTTGCGAAACGCTTCGCAACGAAGAACAGGTTCAAACACCCGTGCCAACATCATGCTATCCGAGTCCATATCAGCCAGAACATGCAGCTGAGTAAGAGCCCGTTTCCAATCACCAACGATACTAAGCAGCTGAAATAGAAAGATGCGCAGCTTTGCGCTCGCTGGTTCGTCACGAACCGCAGTCTGAAGAGATTTCAAGGCCTCATCTAGCCGGCCTTCTTTTAATAATTGGTCAGCTGTCATAACACGTAGTCCTGACTGCTACAACGACGGCTCTGCTAATTTCACCAGAGCCGTTCGTCTAATTTAACCTCAGCTCGTATTTGCTGGTGAGAACAGATAATGTCTGTCAGCTGCAGTGCGCAAACAGAGGTTAGGTCTCCTGCTATGCGGAGACATTCGCGGCGATGTCCCAGGTCATCGGAATTGCGGTGCCGGCAGCGCCCTTATCATCCTGAGGTGTATAATCAACACTCACCTTCCCAAAGTTAAGTGTTAAGTTTTCGGTCAGTCGATCCTCGCCGCCTGAACCACCAGTGGAAAGAGAGGTGATCAAAACCTCTTCTATCTTGATTTTAAGATATTCCACCGGTTTCTCACCAGCCTTCCGTACGACTAACGTGGCTTCTTTAAAATGCTTTCCGTCGCAACAGGCTAACAACAACTTTGGCGTTGCGCTATCTACCCATTTTGTCAAGCTCAGGTCTTGCACATTCACCTTTCCAGCTCCGGCACCGCCACCTACATGGGCTGAACCGCTGTTGCTAGCGCCCCAAGACCAAGCTAGAACATCAATTTCTTTCTTGTGCTTGGAATCTTTTGATTCGCCATCGACCGTGTCGATTTTAATGAACATGTCTACT